>JAISKN010000335.1 GCA_031260925.1 Prevotellaceae bacterium
CTGCATTTGCACCGCAATCCGTTAGGATTGCATCGCTCGGTAGAAAAAATATAAATATAAACCTGCATTCCGTAGGAATGCACCCTTAAAAAAACATTTCAACCCCTGATTCGCATTAAAAATTAACCACTAACCATTAACCACTATCTTCTCCCATTCCAATATTTGCTTTTTGCGCTCAACTCCCCAGCGGTAGCCGCCGAGTTTGCCCGAACTTTGCAAAACGCGGTGGCACGGAATAATCATTGAAACAGGATTTTGCCCAACAGCATTTCCGACTGCGCGGTGTGCCGTTTTTTGACCGATTGCCTCTGCAATTTTTCCATAAGTGGAAGTCTTTCCAAATGGAATTTCCAACAGACTTTGCCACACTTTAAACTGAAAATCAGTGCCTTTTAAATGAAGTTTTATGTTTTTAGAAGGCACTGGTTGCAACCCCGCGCCAGCGAAAATTTTCAGGGCATTTTGCTGAAAATCATCAATTTTTTCTGTGAAAGCGGCTTTTGGAAAACGTTTTTCCATATCTGCCAATGCTGCTTTTTTATCGTTTTCAAATATCAGCAGACAAACACCTTTCTCTGTGGCAGCGGTCAGTGTTTGCCCGAAAATTGTTTCAGCAAAAGAGTAATTTATTGCAAGATTTTTCAACTCTTTTTCATTTATTCTTTCAATTTCAATCATAATTTTTATTGTTTTTGGCACGCAGATGACACAGATTTAATAGATTTACACAGATAATAAAATCTGTGTAAATCTGCGTTTTATCTGTGTTATCTGCGTGCCTGTATTATCTCTTCTAAAATAAAAAAATAGCAGAACTATAAGCCGTGTTCTGTATTCCAATGGAATGTTTGCCATTTATCTGGGACAAATCTCACAATTTGCCTCTATCGTTCTACCCTCCAACTTGGGCGAGCAACCCTAAACGTTGGTTTACTTGAACTTTCAACCCATAATGCGTACGGCTTTCGACATTGCTGCCAAAACGGTAGGCTCTTACCCTGCCTTTTCACCCTTGCCCTTGCGGGCGGTTGTTTTCTGCTACGCTAATTCAACCTCACAGCCGACTTCCCGTTAAGAAGTATGGCGCTCTGCGTTGCACGGACTTTCCTCCCTCAAAAAGGGCGGCAAACCATTCTGCTATTCGGCGGCAAAAGTACAATTTTTTTGTGGAATAAAAAAATTGTAGCCGCTAATACGCTAATTAAAATGGAACTAAATATGGGAACTTCTAATAATTGACAAAAAATCAAAAGGAGGTGTCATTGCGGGCTTGACCCGCAATCTATTGAAAAACAGTTGCGAGCGATTGCGGGTTGTCATTCTGAACTTGATTCAGAACCGCAATGACACGATATGTTCTTTTTATGCGGCAAAAAAATAAAAAAATTATAATTTATAACTCATATCTCATAATTAATTTGTATTTTTGCGCCGAAATGGAAAACGATGTAAATTTTATGCAAATTGCTCTGAATGAGGCAAAAAATGCCTTTGAACAGGGCGAAATTCCAGTTGGAGCGGTGATTGTGTGCCAAAATAAAGTTATTGCAAGAGCGCACAATCTTACTGAACTTCTTACCGATGTTACGGCGCACGCAGAAATGCAGGCGGTAACTTCGGCAGCAAATTATCTTGGCGGCAAGTATCTGACTGACTGCACGTTATACGTTACGCTTGAGCCTTGTGCAATGTGTGCGGGCGCGTTGAATTGGGCGCAGATTTCGCGCATTGTTTTTGCTGCAAAAGATGAAAAAAACGGCTTCTCAAAATATTCAAACGATATTTTGCATAAAAAAACAACCGTTGAAAGCGGAATTTTAGAAAAAGAGAGTAGAGAACTGCTGCAAGAATTTTTTAAGAAAAGAAGAATTTAAACAAGAAGTTAAGAAATAAGAAGTTAAGGGAACTTCTAATAATTGACAAAAAATCAAAAGCAGGTGTCATTGCGGGCTTGACCCGCAATCTATTGAAAAACACTTGCGAGAGATTGCGGGTCAAGCCTGCAATGACACGATATGTTCTTTTTATGTCGCATATTGAAAAGTTTAATTTTTAGAAGTCCCCATAAGAAATAAGAAAAAAAATATTAAAAAATAATCATTAAAAATTAATCATTATAATAAGTGAAAAACTTTGCAATAATCGGCGTTGGCGGCTACATTGCGCCGCGCCATTTGAGAGCGATAAAAGATACGGGCAACAATCTGGTTGCGGCATACGACCGTTTCGACAGTGTCGGGCTTTTGGACAGTTATTTCCCTGATACTGCGTTTTTTACCGAGCAGGAACTTTTTGACAGACACTGCACAAAAATTAAGGAAGGCGATAATTCTATCGACTACGTTTCGATTTGCACGCCGAATTATCTGCACGATGCGCATATCCGCTACGGCTTGCGGCTCGGTGCAGACGTGATTTGCGAAAAACCGCTTGTGCTAAATCCCTGGAATGTTGATGCGCTTATAAAAGTTGAGAAAAACGAGGGTAAAAGAATTAATACGATTTTGCAACTTCGCCTTCATCAGTCAATTATTGACCTGAAAAAGAAAGTCGATGAAAGTCCGAAAGGTAAAATTTTTGACGTTGATTTGACCTATATTACCTCGCGCGGAAATTGGTACTATTCGTCTTGGAAAGGCGATGAACACAAGTCAGGCGGCATTGCAACCAATATTGGCGTACATTTTTATGATATGCTGCAATGGGTCTTTGGCGCGCCGAAAAAAAATATTGTGCATATTGCATCGCACGACAGAGTAGCGGGTTTTCTGGAACTTGAACGCGCAAGAGTGCGTTATTTTCTCAGCATAAATTCCGACCATTTGCCTGTAAATGCTGTTCAGGGCGAAAAACGCACTTTCCGCACAATAAATATTGACGGCGAGGAGTTTGAGTTTAGTGGTGGTTTTACCGAACTGCACACCGAAAGTTACCGCCACATTCTTGCAGGCAACGGTTTTGGCATAGAAGATGCGCGCAACGCAATAAATATTGTGTATGAAATTCGCCGCGCCGCACCAATCGGCTTAAAAGGCGACTATCACCCATTGGCAAAACTGCCGTTGAGTGCGCACCCGTTTGGTTGGTGAAAATAAATGTCTTTACAGCGAAAGCGAAAAATTAACAAAAATTAATTATTAAAATTTATTATTAACATTTAAAAAAAATCCAATGAAAAAATTTATTACAATTACTATTGTTGCGGTTTTAGCAATATTTTATGCTGGGACAGCAAATGCGCAAATGCCAAAAATAGTAACAACACCTGCGGAGAAAACTACAACTACTCAGGTAAAAAAGTCAACACCTGATGCAGTAAAAATTAACGGTGTTGTTTGGGCAACGCGCAATGTCGGCTCAAAAGGCATATTTTGCGATTTTCCGTATGAATCGGGCTTGTATTATACTTGGGAAGATGCACAAAACGCTTGCCCTGCGGGTTGGCGGTTGCCTACAACTGAAGAATTTGAGAGTTTGATTGCTTCTGGCAGCGTATGGACAACTCAAAACGGCGTACCTGGCAGACTTTTTGGTAAAACACCCAACCAAATTTTTCTGCCTGCTGCGGGCTACCGCTACAGTAGCGGTGGCGGGCTCGGCGATGCAGGTGAGAATGGCTACTATTGGAGCAGTACGCAGGACTATGGTGATGTTGCGTATTATTTGGACTTCGACAGCGGTGGTGTGGGCACAGGCTATTACACCAGCAGTTACGGTTTTTGTGTCCGCCCCGTAGCAGAAAATTCTAATGCGCAATTACCAAAAATAGTAACAACTCCTGCGGAAAAACCAAAACCTGTGGAGAAACCAAACACAACTCCTGCGCAGACGCAAACAAACAAACCTGCGCGTACTTGCAATAGCGAGTCGGTAATGATAAACGATGTATGTTGGGCAAAAACCAATCTCGGCGCAATTAGCCAGACAGATTACGGCAACTATTATACTTGGGACGAGGCAAAAAACGCCTGCCCTGCTGGCTGGCGTTTGCCTACAAAGGAAGAATTTGAGAGTTTGATTGCTTCTGGTAGCGTATTGACAACGCAAAACGGCGTATCTGGGAGGCTTTTCGGCAACGCACCAAACCAGATTTTTCTGCCTGCAGCAGATGAACTCAGCCACGACGGTACGCTCAAATATGCAGGCGGCACGTTTGGCTATTATTGGAGCAGCACGCAGAGCGGTAATTACGGTGCGTACATCTTGTATTTCGGCGGCGGCGGTGCGGGTACGGGCTACAAGGACAGTAGGGGCGTCTTTACGGTTCGCCCAATAGCAGAATAATATTCTATTTATTGAGGCGCAGGAAAAGGCGTAGAGAAAAGGCATTGCCTTTTCTCTACAAATGGCGAACAGCGTTTTGTGTGCCGTTAGGCACACAAAAAAACGGTATTGTTAATTTTGTATAGATAATTGATTTTATTTCTGGATTGCTTCGGCTTGCTTCGGAAATACCTCGCAATGACGACCTCGCAATGACGGAAGTTGTTTAAGCAATGGTAGTACGTCATTGCGAGGATTTTAAGCGAAATGAAATGTAGCGAAAAATGCGAAGCAATCCAGAAAAAACTATATTAATTTAACAATCACAAAAAACATCTAAATATTATAATATGCGAATCAGGGGTTGCATTCCTACGGAATGCCCTGAATATGTGATACTTAATTTCTACCGAGCGATTCATTCCTACGGAATGATGTTATATTTGCACCGCAATCCGTTAGGATTGCATCGCTCGGTAGAAAAACACACAAATATAGATTTGCATTCCATAGGAATGCAACCTTAAAAAACATTTCAACCAGTAATTCGCATAAAATACAAACAAAATGAAAAATAATAAAAGATTGATTAAATTGCATAAAGAGCCAGAAAACTCTGCCATTGCAAAAGGATTTGGAGAAGTTCATTATGTTGATTCGTTTCGTTTGGAAAAAGCGACAGATGATTCACTTCAAAAGGTATCGGCTGACATTTTCTCATTGCCTGCGTGGATTTATTGGTTGCTGCATTTACGCGACCTTATCGTTAAACCTTTTGGCTTGAAAACAGGCTTAAAGGTCGAGCAGGAAAAAGATAAATCAACCGAAAAATATTTTTTTCCAGTGCTTGAATTATTAGATAACGAAGTGGTAATGGGCGAAAACGATGCTCACCTTAATTTTCGTGTTTCTGTTTTAATTAACCGTTCGGAACATTTCATTTTTGTTACTACCGCTGTTCATTATAACAATTTTTTTGGGCGGCTCTATTTTATCCCTGTTCGACCTTTTCACGGAATAATTGTAAAATACTGCATAAAACGGCTGTTATGATACCCGTTTCAACCAGTAATTCGCATTATTAACTAAAAAAATATAAAGTTAGGGCAATCCCAACTTTTATTTTTTATTTTTTAACTTTTATTTTAAAAAACTGTTTTTTGTTGAAAAAAAGACGAATAATATTTTTTAGTTTGCAAAAAAAAATGTATCTTTGCACCACTTTTTTGAATTATAAACATAGACACCTAAATGATTGAACAAGAAAGACTTATAAAAGTTGATATTGAAGAACAAATGAAATCTGCCTACATCGATTATTCGATGTCGGTGATTGTTTCGCGCGCTTTGCCTGATGTTAGGGACGGTTTTAAACCCGTTCACCGCCGCGTGCTTTTCGCAATGAACGAGTTGAGCAACACCTCTGACAAACCATATAAGAAATCGGCTCGTATTGTCGGCGAAGTTATGGGTAAATACCACCCGCACGGCGACTCGTCTATTTACGGCACTTTGGTTAGAATGGCGCAGCCGTGGTCGTTGCGCTACCCGCTGGTTGACGGACAGGGAAACTTTGGCTCTGTTGATGGCGATTCTCCTGCTGCAATGCGTTATACAGAGGCGCGTCTGCAAAAATTGGCAGAAGAAGTTTTGCGCGATATTGACAAAAATACAGTTAATTTTACAGCAAATTTTGACGAAACGCTCAAAGAGCCGATTGTTTTACCGACACGTTTGCCGAATTTATTGGTAAATGGCTCTTCGGGAATTGCTGTCGGAATGGCGACAAATATGGCTCCGCACAACGTTACAGAAGTGGTTAATGCTACGATTGCATACATTAATAACAGCGAAATTACGGTTGAGGAACTGATGCAACATATCAAAGCGCCTGATTTTCCAACGGGCGGCACTATTTACGGCTATTCGGGCGTAAAAGAGGCGTTTGAAACAGGGCGCGGCAGAATTATCATTCGCGGACGTTCAGAGATTGAGGTTGAAAATAATCGTGAAAAAATTATTATTTCCGAAATTCCGTATCAGGTTAATAAAAAGGAACTTATCGAATATATCGCAGCGTTGGTTGAGGACAAAAAAATTGACGGAATTTCCAATGTTAATGACGAATCAGACCGCAATGGAATGAGAATAGTGGTTGATATTAAACGCGATGCCAATTCTTCCGTTGTTCTTAATAAACTGTACAAATTTACCGCTCTGCAATCTTCGTTTAGCGTAAATAATGTCGCTTTGGTAAAAGGCAGACCTAAAACGCTGAATTTGAGAGAGTTGATAAAATATTTTGTTGAACACAGATTGGAAGTTGTTACCCGCAGAACTCAGTTTGACCTTGATAAAGCGTTGGAAAGAGCCGAACTTTTGGAGGGTTTAATGATAATACTTGACAATCTTGACGAGGCAATTAAAATCATCAGAGATTCAAAAACGCCTGCTGAGGCGCAAGCGCGGTTGATGGAGAGATTTACGCTCTCCGAACGTCAGGCAACTTACGTTGTGGAACTGCGTTTGAGGCAATTAACTGCAATGGAACAGGACAAACTTCGTGCAGAATACGATGAGTTGATGAAAAAAATTGAAGATTTAAAAGATATTTTGGCAAAAATAGAACGCAGAATGTCTATTATTGTTGATGAACTCGAAGAATTAAAAGCGAAATTCGGCGACAAACGCCGCACAGATATTATTTATGCCTCAGACGATATGAATCCAGAAGATTTTTATTCTGACGACCAGATGATTATCACAATTTCGCACGAGGGCTACATCAAACGCACGCCATTGACCGACTTTAAGGCGCAAAATCGCGGCGGAATGGGCACAAAAAGCGGCGCAACCAAAGACACCGACTTTATCGAATATATTTACCCTGCATCGATGCACAATTATATGTTGTTTTTCACGCAAAAAGGACGTTGTTATTGGCTCAAAGTTTATGATATTCCCGAAGGAAACAAAACGAGCAAGGGTAGAGCAATTCAAAATATGCTTAATATCGAGTCTGACGATAAAATTAATGCTTTTATTCGCGTAAAATCTCTTTTATTGCCCGAATATAACAAAAATCACTATCTGATTTTCTGCACAAAACAGGGCGTAATCAAAAAAACTTGCTTGGAGGCATATTCGCGCCCGCGTCAAAACGGCGTGAATGCAATCACAATCAGAGAAGACGACCAAGTTATTCAAGTTCGCCTCACAGACGGCAACAGCGATGTTGTTATTGCAAACAAAGCGGGCAGGGCAATTCGTTTCAACGAAACAAAAGTGCGCGAAATGGGCAGAAATGCCACAGGTGTTCGCGCAATGACCTTAGACGGAGGCGATGACGAAGTGGTTGGAATGATTACAATCAGCAACCCGACCGACACCGTTTTGGTGGTTTCAGAAAAGGGCTACGGCAAACGCTCGTGGCTTGACGAAATAGACGAAGACGGCAACCGCATTTTAGACGAAAACGGCGAGCCAATCGCAATCTATCGCGTAACAAATCGCGGCGGAAAGGGCGTAAAAACGATGAATATCACCGAAAAAACAGGCGCGCTTGTGGCAATCAAAAACGTAACTGACGACAACGACATAATGATTATCAACAAGTCAGGCGTAGCAATTCGCCTGCATATGACTGATGTTCGCGTTATGGGACGCGCCGCGCAGGGCGTAAGATTGATAAATCTCGAAAAACGCAACGAAGAAATTTCATCTGTCTGCAAAGTCGATAAAGAAGAAGATGAAGAAATTGTTGAATGTGTTGAAAATGTTGAAAGCGGAGTAGAGAATA
This sequence comes from Prevotellaceae bacterium, assembly GCA_031260925.1. Taxonomy (GTDB): domain Bacteria; phylum Bacteroidota; class Bacteroidia; order Bacteroidales; family Paludibacteraceae; genus F0058. The sequence continues at coordinate 8,066 of JAISKN010000335.1, forward strand.
GCGTTGAAAATGGAGTAGAGAACAGTGCTTCACAGGAAAACGAATAAATATTGGTAATAACTAAAAAATAGGTGTCATTCCCGCGCAGGCGGGAATCTCCTTATTGCAATGTACAAATGGGATTCCCGCCTGCGCGGGAATGACAGGTTTCTTTATTTTATATTCTGTTTATTATTATTTTTCTATTATTTTGATAATCATAATTATCATTAAAAAAATTACTATCTTTGCAAAAAATTATTTTTTTTTAAATTAATCTAAAAAATATTAACACACAATGAAAAAATTTATTTCAATTTTTACAATGCTGTTGATTGTTTCGGCAGGTTGTACTTTTGCTCAAAATGCAAAAAAAGACGTAAAAAAGGCGCATAGCAAAGCAAATGCGTTTGAAAAACCTGATTTTGATGCTGCAATCGGGCTGATTGAGCCAGCATTAATAGACGAAACCACCAAAAATGACCCGTATACTTGGTGGGTGGCGGCTGACATTTATGACAAAATCATTGATTATGAGAAAGTCAGAAAACCGCTTGAAGGTTTGGGTACAACCGACCAGGAACGTATGAATGAAAGTGCGTTTATCGCATACGATTACTATCTAAAAGCGGTTGAGTTGGAAAAAATCCCTGATGTAAAAGGGAAAATTAACACAAAATATACCAAAAAAGCAAAAGATATGTTAATTTGGTATTATAATGAAGGTTTGATTGTAAATTATGGCGCAGGTTTGGGCAAATATGATGATTATAAAAATGCTGTAAAAGCATTTGAAAAGCATTTGTCAATACCAGATTTGGAATTTATTGCAGGCACAAAAGAATGCCCGAAAAAAGATACCACCAACTATTACAATGTAGCGTATTACGATGCAATTTATACACAACTTGCAGGTGATGAAAAAGCTGCAGCAAAAAAGTATGAGGCTATCAAAAATAACGGTTACGAGGAGTATAAAGTTTATAATTTCCTGTACAATATTTATGAGGCTGACAAAGATACTGTAAATTTTTTGCGCATACTTGACGAAGGAATTGCACATTTTCCAAAAGAATTTTTCTTTCTTGGCACAAAAATAAATTATTTTATTTATACCAATCAGAGCGATGCCGCAATAGAATATTTGCAAAAAGCAATCGAAATAGACCCGACTAATGCGCAGTATTACAATGTAATGGGCAATTTGTATAGTTTTGCAGGCAAACGAATTGACGCTGCTCAAAACTACGATAAAGCACTGGAACTCGAGCCGAACAATCCGCTTTTTATAACAAGCAAGGGAAACCTGATTTACAGTGAGGCAGAGGATTTGGCGGCTTCTACGGCATCTATACGCGATATGAAACAGGCTGACAATATTATGGCTGCTGCAAAAGCCAAATTTAATGAGGCAAAAACTTACTATTTAAGGGCTATCGAAATTGATGATAAAAATCTTGAGGCGTGGGAGCAACTTAGAAAATATTACATCAGATTTGAATATGAAAGTAAAAATCATAAAGATGCAGATGAGAAAGTAAAAGAATTGCGAGGCAGATATTAAGAAATATCTTCTATATCAAAACGTGCAAATTGTAAAACTTGCACGTTTTTTTTATTTTGTTCAAAATGCTGATTTTCTGCGTGTTAGAGCAGTTTCGACATTTTCTATTTAACATAATATAAATTATAGGAAAAAAGTTTTAAATCAAAAAATTAAAAAAAAATATGGAAATAATGAATGAAAATAATGAATTAACAGAAAAATTGTCTATTTTTAAGTTGGTAATTGATAAATTAGCAAACGACAAAGACTTTATCAATCAACTGTTTGGCTACATCTATGCAAAGATTGATAATGCTTAAAAATTTAAATCAATAAATCAAATGAAATTTGTTAATCATAATTTAAAAATTCCGATGTCAGAGTGTTATGTGCTGCGCACCCACTTTGTCAAATATATTTCGTTTGAGGGGAAACTTTTAAGGGATAGGATTGAAAAATGCACCGACAAAGAAAAAGACAAAAAAGTTCAGGAATATATAAAAAGGCTTTGTGTAATCAGTGAATTTTATAACCTTTTGAACCCGATACAAAAACAAACATCGATACTGGATATTTTGGAAAATTCAGATGCTCAACCTTTTGAAAAAAAAGTACCTGAAAAAAGATATTTTTGCCGAGTGCATTATAATATGCCTCAAAACAAAAAAGAAGCATATTTACAGGAATTTTGTAATAAATATAATCAGATACTTGTAAATTCTGATTTAGAAAAAAGCAATTTGCGGGCTGAAATTTTTGAGGCATTGAGTTTGGTAAATAAAGAATACAAATCTGCAACGCTTGAGTTAGAAACTTGTCCCGATGATTTTTATATAAAATTACCGATGTCAGAACATATAGTAGTTTCTGTTAATTTTACAAAGATAAAAGGAGATTACGAATAATTTTTATTTTAAAATCTTGAATAAAATGAATGTACAAATGAAATTCTTTGCTCTGCAAAGAGACTTAGACAGACAAAAAGAAGTTAAAGACTTGGATGCAAAATTTCCTTGCCTTGGTTATGGTATTTATGTCAAAATTTGTCAGCACTTATTATATTGTCCCGATTACAAAGATGAATTTGATGTATCAAAAATCTGCCGAATAGTAGGAATGCGTTCAAGACGCATTGTCGGCTCCGTTCTCGAAGATTTTGGATTATTTCAATTTAATGCCGAACATACTATGTTCTGGTCGCCGATGATACTGGCTGACGTTGAAAAATACGAAAAAAAACTTGCTAACCTCAAACCTTTCCAAAAAAATATACCTGCCGAAAGCGCGCCGATGGCGGAGACTCCAGACACGCCAGAGACACCAGAATCCGAAACCGAACAGTCAGTAAATTTGTTTGGCGAAAATATTACCTTCTCAACAGGGCGCAAAAAAGAAATAATGATTACTGACGATATACTGGACAAGTATGCCGCTTATTTCCGATTTGAAAAGTTAGAAAAAGATGCTTACGGCGAAGCCGAAAAGTATTTAAAAACCAACAATAAACGCGGTTGGGTTGATGCCAACAAGCAGCCCATCAAATCTGAACACGATTGGCTTTCGCACTGGACAATCAAAGAGAGCAACAAATTCACACCTGAATATAAAAGCATTCTTAAAACTCTGTACCGATTTAATGAATGTGCCAAAGCAGAATACGCATCAGTTCCGATAAGATTTTTAATCAATGATTTTTATAAATTTTGTTTTAATGATAAACATCTTGCGTTATATCTTCACAGGGATTTATTTAACTATTTCAAACTCGATGATGCACGAAAAGAATACTGGTACAGTATATTTAAGAAGTCATACCCTACTCTGAAATTCTACGTTTGCAGAAAAAACGATTTAGATAATTATGAAGTCTTTGATTTGGAACACATTAAACCACCACCTCGAGAATGATTATTGAACCTCAAAAAACTTACATCTGGCGGCTCTTTGAGTTTGAAAAGCCGAAAAATAATACCCTGATTTTGGTAAAATATATGACAAAATTAAACGGTAGAATTTTTTACGCATATCAAACTGGCTACTTTATCAATGACAATTTTACAAATAATTATCTAAAAAAAACAGTCCTAAAAGACTATATTATAGATTGTTGGGCATATTTATGACATTCAAATTATTCAATTATATTCTAATAAATTTTCTCGATTTATTGAAAAATTAGAGGCGTTGCGAAACGGTTCTATTTTTTTTATTGTCGATGCTGGTCAAAAATTTGACTGCGGAACAAAAAAAACGACAAAAAAATGAAAATTAGGGCGCGCTTTTCGGGTGCGCTTTTTATATTTTTGCTCGAAATTTAAAAATAAAAGGCAAATAAACGGTAAAAAAATAGAATTAAAACGACAAAAAAACAATTTAAAAACGGCTTTATTTTTGCAATATATTGATTATCAGCGCGTTTTTTAACAGAGCCTGCGTTCAATTTCAATTTCATTTTCAGTTCAGTTTCCTTACAATTTTATAAATAAAATAGAAAGAAGGCTTTTTAAATTTTTTTTAAAAATTGATGGAAAAAGGAATTGAATTGTTAGCGGGAGACCTGTTTTGCTAAAAAATGTTAAAATTTCGGCGCGCTGAAGGAATTAGGAAAAATAAAGCCTAAAGAATTTTTTTTATTTTTGAAAAACCACCCCCCTACCCCCCTCCTTTATTTTTTTATATTGATTATATTGATTTTTCTTTTAACATTTATTAAAAAAAAAGCATTATGATAATCAGGCAGTTATGGTAGGTAGTTGTCTTTTTGTTTGATTTGCTTTTTAAATAATAATTTATATTTTAATTTTGCGCAATGAAAAAGACAGTTTTTATAGTTGGTACTGTTGCCACGCTTTTTTATCTGTACGGAAAAACAGCGTGGGCTGCTCTTAAACTCGAATTTAAGTTTATCACGGCAAGGCTTGTAAATTGGAATAATGATTTAATTTCGCTTATGGTTAAGTTTGAAATTACAAATCCAACAATCTTTAACGTATTTGTTTATACTGCCGATTTCGATGTTTTTATAAACAGTGATTTTGTAGGTACTGTAAAAGCGCCAATCAATCAGGAACTCAAATCAAAATGGATACAGCCCGTTGAATTGCTTTTAGAAGTCAATTACAAAGACGCTTTAAAATCTATCTGGGATATATTGAAATCGTTTTCTTTAACAAACTGGCTTATAACTTTAAAGGGTACTGTAAAAGCGGATAATGTAATAGTGCCGTTGAAACTGGAATTTACAATTAAGGATTTTCTACCAACACAGCAATGAGAGCGACAGGCGTAAAATATTTAATAGGAAAAGGTTTTACAGCGGACATAGTTAAAACTGTATTGAACTGTTATAAAAGTTACTGGACACAGTGCGAGGAAGTAGCAGCGGAATTTAAAGGTGCTGATGAACTCCAAACCTGTAAAAATATTTGGATGTTTTTAACGACAAAAATAAATTATGTTTTAGACCCGCGCGGCAAACAATGGGTGAGAACGCCCGCAAGATTTGTCAGCGATGGACAAGGCGATTGTAAAAGTTTTGCAGTAATTACAGCATCAATATTAAAATGTTTGGGAATAAAAGGAGTTATCAGGTTTGTATCTTACGACAAGAATCCCGACAATATACAGCACGTTTATGTTGTTACCGACACAGGAATAATAATTGATGCAACGCCGCAAGCGGACAAAACAAGAAAATTTAATTATCAAGCAAATTATGGTCTTGCAAAAGACTTTGACTATATGAAAGCAGCAACAGAAATATCAATTTTAGCAGGTGTAGATACTGAAAAAATTAACCTCTATACAGATGGCAAGTTTTTTATGGACTGCACCAGTGCAGAAAATTATTTGCATTCCGAAATTGATTATACTACCACTTTAATTAATGTTTATCAAGACGATGAAAATTATTTGCGTGAATGCTGCACAAGTTTGATACACAAATTTATTGCTCTCGAATTGTATTTAGAGGCAAGGGATAATCAAAGAGGTTTAGAGCGTGCAGCGCGCATATATTCAAAATTTGAATTGGACTATTATTACGACAAAGATATTGAGCAGGAAGCGATTTTAAACACATTGGAAGAAGTTTGTAACAGGGCGGTAGAGGTATATAACGGCAATCTAATTGAGCAAATTAAAAACAGCAGCGGTTATGAGTGGTTTATCAAATATGTTGCTGATGAAGATAAAAACGTATTGACAGAGGCGCAAAAAGAAAAGTACAAAGCAGTAATCAAAGAGCAGGCTACAGCAATCGGAGGCAGTTACAATGAAAATGAGTTGCAGGCAAAAATACACGAAAGCGCGGGCTGGTTCTGCTACTATCTGGCAGTTCAAACCTCTGGTGAAACTTTTGTAAATCAATTTCAGAACAAAGCCCCGCAAATAAGAGCAAAGTACCTTGTTGAAAAAAGAATGTACGAAAATTGGGTGTTTGATTTGGGACAACTCGGAATTACAAACGCAGAACTGAGAAATCGTGTTAGAACTGGTTTTATTCAAAAATATAAATCAACGCCTGAGGAAATGATTTTAAACAGTGTTGAAAAAGCAACAAATGGCGAACTGCCACAAATTGGCGAGCCCTTATCTATTGTATCGGCAATCGTTGCAATAATTGGAGCAATCATTGCAATAGTGCAGGGAATTATTGCAATAGTCAAATCGGTTGTTGAAATCGTACGAAGCGACCCGAAAAACGCCCCAAGCGGCGCGCCATCAACTTATGATTTTGCAGGTTTCGGAAATAACGGTTTGCCCACAGGCGACACAGAGAATGGCAATGATAATAACGGCGAAAGCAGCAAAACAAACCCGCTTTTAATTGGCGGCATTGCGATTGGCGCATTAGTTATAACAAGTTTTTTATTTAACGATTAAAAAATTATGGCACAAAAATTAGATAAAACAGATTTAGAAAAAAGTTGTCAAAATTTTCTATATGTATTTATACCTGAAAATTTGGTATCAGATTTAGAGCCGAGTATTCCAAATTTGCGCGCAAAGCGTAATATTCAGATTGAAATACTGAAAGACAAAGTTTCATTTTCTCAATCAAGTTGGGACGATGCCCGCAATATTATAGGTGCTGCAATTCAAAGAAGATTTGGAAAAACGCCGGGGCAATGTTTGGAACTTATTTGTTTGGGTAAAAGAATACCCGCATTAGACGGCTCTAATGATGCGATTGTAGCGGGAATTGGTGCAAATGTAACTTATGACAGTAACGGAGTGCCGCAAGGTGCAATATTTGACGAAAACAGTATTTTAACTTATACTTACAACGGTAAAAAATATTCAGCCACATTTGATGTAGAAACAGGGTTATTGAACGGCTGGTATGATGTAGAAAGCGGGTCACAACTTAATCACGTTGAATACACAAACAAAGGCGTATCGTGGCAAGGCGGAGCAGACCCCGGACCAGACTACTGGGGAAAAGCGCAAAACAGCATAGGCGCATTTACTAACATTTGGCAGTCAATCGTTGAATTAATACAATTAATATTGGGAATTGTATCAGTAAAAAAATCAGATGCAGCGAAAGCGGCAACAACTCAAAGCGATTTGATAGGCAGAGGAATTTCATCCACTGCCCCAAATCAACCATTTGCAAAAGCAGGTTTTTTCTCAGATGGCACAATTATACCTGTTGCATTAGGGCTAATAATTGTCGGCTCTTTAATACAAGAGGGCAATAAAAACAAAAACAAAAATTAATTATAAATTTTTAAATATAAAAAATTATGGCAACAGCAAAATTAAAAAAGTATCCGCCTAAACCGAAACCAAATGCGAGTTTGAAAGTTTGGGAGAATTACGAAAATCGGTGCAAGAAAGTTGACACCGACAACAAGGCAAAATTTGACTCTGTAAAAAAAAGAGCAGATTTGATTAAGCGCATTGAAACGATGATTTCAAAAAGTGGCGTAGGGGTTGCTCCACGAAAGAAAAAAGGTGCTATGACAATGAAAAAAGCATCTGGCTGGTTCTAATCTAAAAAACTTTAAATAAAATGGCAAAGTTTAATTTTTCAAATAAAATGAAAGGCGGCACGTCTTCATTAATAAAAGGTGCGGGCGGTGGCATTGTTTCCGCAGCATTTGACGCTTATGTAAGCCCGTCGCTTACATACAAGGGCAAAGATGATGAGGGAATTGAAACCGAAAAATCTTTTGCATCGCTGGCAAAAACTATTGGCGGCGCGGCATTGGCGGTTTTAATTCCTAACAAATTTGTTAGCGTAATTTCTAACGGTTTGCTCACGACAGGCGCGAGCGATTTGGCAAAAGAATACATTTTTGCATCTGTCAAAGGTGTAGGCAGTAATTTTGTTGGCAAAACAAGACGACCAGCAATCAATATTACCCCAAGAATGAGGCAATATTTCAACAAACAAAACTCCATTAGAGGAGCAAGTTACAATCAGGGACCAGGTGAAGAAGTTAATCAATTCACCCGTTAATTTTTAAACAATTTAAAATCATTTATACAAATGAACAAGCAAAATATCTATTACGAAAGAGAACGTTACGCCAGATTATTGAAGGCGGCTGATGCTTTGAAAATTGAACTTCAGGTGTCAAAATTACGTTACTCTCAAAAATTGAACAACGGTATAGGTTCGTATGTTTTTCCATTGAAAGACCAAAAATACGTGAATACCCTTGTCGGAGAAGTTGGCTTGAGCCGTAATGATTTATTCATTCCGTTCTCAATCTTGTGGGCGTTTCAGTTTGACAGCATTTCGCAAAGCGGAAAGGCGGAACTGGTAACTTATCCGCTCAAAGCAAATGCTGCAACACGCGGCTTTATCAATGATGCCGATGTTGAAGCATTTTACAACGGCTATACGCTCATTAAAATGGCTAACAAAGAGGTCTCGGAAACATTCCCTAACGAAGTTTTCCGCCACATTCCAGAAACGCAACCCGCAATCATTTTTGATGCTGAAGGAACTGCGCAAAGTGCAGGTTTAAAACCTCAGTATGACCTACAGGCAGCGAAATTCCCGCTTGTGCCTGAGTATTATATTCAGGGTACTACTGACTGTTATATCAGCGCAGTATTCAACGCGCAAGACAGCAATTTTGGAATTGCAGACCCAAGCGCGCCGACAACTCCACTGACAACATCAGAGGCAAGACTTGTGTTGTTGCTCGATGGCGTTCTACTCAAAGAGGGTGCAGACCGCTCAATGGACATTCAAAAAATCATTTCGGGCAATTATTGATTTGTGTTTTTTGACGTTTTTTTCTTTTTACAAAAAAGGTGTGCAGCGGGTGAAACTGCTGTACACCGCAAAAACTACTTTGGGACGTGAAAAAGATTACCAACATAGATATGATTTCGATAGTTACAGGAGCGCGGACAAATTATCATCTGCCCTACTCTACTAACTTTAACGAAAAAAAAGTACACCGAATTATCTGTTTGGCGTACAATCAAACCGAAACAAGTTTGATTGACCCCGCAAACAATTTGCCTGTGTATCAGGTTAGTATGCTGCAAAATTGTTATATCAATCTAAAAAATCGAGATGGCAAACTTGTATTTAATAACCTGCCTGTTGTTAGTCTTTTTGATTACTTTACAGATGCTTTCGCTATCGATGACTTTATTGATTGGGAAAATTCGGAAATATTTTTTAACGCTCTTACAGATGTACAGGACAATACAGAAATTTTATTTTATGTGCTGTATGGAGAGGAAGATGTGAAAAATCCTTTTGATTACTACCTGACAAAAACAATCGAAGTGCCAGCAAACTATAAAGGAAATTTAAAAGAGTTTATTAATGGGGACTACGGAAAATTAAAAAAAGTTGAATGGGCATCAAATGGTATAGTTGGTTTCAATAATTCGTTCTTTTTTGTTACTCTTTGGGACGTGAAGGGGAGAGTTTGCGAGTGGCTTAATTCGTGGCTTTTCGCTGGCGATTTAACCGCTGACGCTCTCCCTGAACCAAAGCAAAGGCCGACTTGGCAATTTGATTTAGAAGTTGATTATCAAAAGTCTTTAATTCAAACAGCAGCAGGCGCGCCTGTGCTGATTACTCTATATTTTTAAACAAATGAAAAAATACAGCGGTGCAATAATGGTTGAAATAGAGTTGAACGGCGAAAGAAAAGTGAATTTTCCAGACGTTCAAAATCTTGCAGGTAAAAAAATACAGGCAATAAATGCGGTATTGCTAAATGGCAATTCAGCGTATTCAGGGCGCGCACTTGCTACCTACAACGAACTCTATATCTCACTCAAAAAAAAGGACGGTACAACCTACATTATCGACGAGATGCCGCTTCAGCAAATTCAAATCGACAACAACAAAGGCATCAATCATAAAATTGACGAGGTTTTAAGCATCAAGGACTGTTTTATAGACAATCCCAATTTTCAGACCGATTGCAGCGTTTGTTTGATTGTTTGGTACGAACTGCCAGAATACACCCGCGAAACGACTGTAAAGCCCTTGTATGCAAGTTTTGAGACCAAAATCAGGTATCAGAACTATATGCGGAACAAGTTGCCCGACAACCGTACAATGTACGACAGTATGATTGAGGAAATCAATATACAAGTACCTGAAATTACTCCAACAACGGCAACAGGCGTAACTCAATCAGATTTAGGGTCTTTGTACCTGACTTTGAATAAAGGTACTTTTTCTATTTTGGAAAAAATACCTTTGCAAATTTTTTACAATAACGATTGGTACAAAAGATTGATTTTTGACAATATTGTTTTTGACTTTGACAACTCATTTATTGAGGTTGTCGGCACAAATGTAGCAATCAACAAAAATGTTTTAATCACTTTAAAATATCACAAATAAAATGTTATTTCAGCATTTAGCAGAATATATTAAAAATCAGGGACTTGTAACTTGGCAAATACGCAAAGGCGACAAGGAAAGCAGCGTTGTAATTTTCGACAGTGACGAAGACCTTACAATGCAGCCAAACATTGATAAAATGCTGCGGACAATGAAATATATTACAGGCGCACAATTCTTTTTGCGCGGCGCAAAAGTTGCTGGTAAAAACGCTGTTACAAAAAATCAAATTGAGTTTTCAAAATTGCAGGAAACAGACGATAACGGGCAACCGCTCGAAAATCAACCAGCACCGCAAATACAGGGAGCAACAACGCCCGCGCTTTCAATGGTAGGTTACATTTCGGAAGAAGAAGCCCAAAAGCGCGAACTGTTAAAAGAGCGCGAAATGCAGTTAAAGTACGAGCGTGATTATTTTGACAAGAAAATCAAAGACTTTGACGCTGAATATAGAGAGTGGCAAAAAGAGCGCAACAGTGCGACAAATTTAATTTTGTCGAAAATCGGTGAAATTGCTAAACCATTTTTAGAAGGAATGGGACAGCGTACAGGTATGAAAATGGTGGCGGGAACTGCTGCCGATGAAAACAATTTGCGCATTGTACCAAAAGAGCAAATTATTGAAAATCAACAAAATAACTCAGAAATGGAAAACGATAAAATTTTGGAGCAAATGGAGCAGGATATATCTGAATGGTTGTCGCTCGATGCCGACTGCCCTACTCTGATTGCTAAAATTGTTGAACTGGCAAAAAACAATGTCGGAATGTATGGAATGGCAAAATCAATGTTAATGCAGCAATGAATGAATACGCTTTGATATTTGCCCCAATAAAATTTTCAGATAAAAAACATCTAAAAATTTATGCAATTATTGTTAATGTCTCTGAAATAGAGATAATTAACGGAGAAATAAACTTTGACAGCGTTTTTGAAATTTTTGATAAAGCAGGAAAATATAAATCAGATGAAGTAAGTGAAATTTCACTTGATTATTTAGGTACTCATAATTTTAAATATTTTGATAAACACGATTTTTTTGATTGGGAATTTGATTTGTACGCACCTGATTTTGATGTAAAAATTTTAGAAATAATTAATAAATTATATAACTGGAAAGAACAGACAGAAAAAAGTACCTTTTGGACTAATCCTCAAAATGATTGGGCAAATCCCTATCATAGACTTGATAGAATAGGTTTTGCACAGGACTTATTCCCAGAGAACAAAATTAAACTGCTGCGGACAATGAAAGATGCCCGCGAAACACTGCTAAACAGCAGACGGTTAAGCAGCATAAACAATGAGATTGCACACGACGAGGACGGCAAAATAATACTCAGTAAAACGCTGCAAGATACATTACAATTACCCGAATGGGTAGAAAAGAAAAAGGATATAAACAGCGCGCTTAGATTTATCAAAACAAACGATGACGGTTATATTTTCTTTGAAAAACCTGAAACAGCAGCAGATTTTGAAGATGCTAAAAAAATTCGTACTAATATGTGGAACTGGTACGATGAAACAGCAAAAAGCAGCCCCGAACTTATAGCATTAGGATATTTTGCGAAAGGCGGTAAAGTCAAATGGAACGATGTTATTACCTCGTACCACGAAAAAATAGGCAAGGGCTTAAAGTCCGAAAGCGGTTTCGGAGACGGCGAACGTAAAGCGATGCGCGCGCTGTTGAATGAAAAAACAGGTTTAACGCCTGCAAAAATCGCTGAATTTATAGAAACGGAAACAGGCGAATACAATATATCTGCGGTAGTAGATGCTACACGAGTATATTCACCATCTGGAGCAATTCACGCGCTCGAACAGATTTATCTTGCAGCCCGCAATGGCGACAAAGATACAACCATTGAAACGCCGGAAACAAAGTATAATTTTAATGACCCGTTTGAAAAAGATGACTTTACGGCTTACGCAACATACGCAGAACAAGAACCGAATTATCAAGATGATGCAGAATTTGAATGGAATAATCCTATTCCAGCCGATGAAACACCATTTTAAAAAACTTAAATAATTTAATTTATGACTTTTACAAATTTTGATAGTAGCAAAGCAGGTTTAACCGTTAAATTAATTGGCGGCTCGGCTCAATACCAATTTTTAGAATATGGTGCTACTGCTTGGCGTACTGGTCAAATTGAAAACTTACGCGACAAAAACGGCAATATTGTAGCAAACAGTGGTGTAATTGGCTTTCTCACTGGCAATTATTCAGGCAACTGGTATGAAATAATATCATCTATACTACACTGGGAAGGAAGCACTAAATATGTTGTTACTAATGCTGCAATCAATATAACTGACAGCACTATTCAAATTTACAGGGCAGAAAACACGCCAAACAATGCTGAAAATCTATTTAATAAATATTTACAGCAAGAAGTACAAATATATCTAAATCTTTGCGCCAGTGCAACCCTTTTTAATATGGCGCGCAAAAACGGCGTTAATATTCCTGTAAAATATGCAGAAGATATTACAAACCTTGCTTTGAAATTGGAAATAAGAAATAATGAACTACAAAATATTTTGCAGTCAAATAATGCTGCATACGACAGGGGAACGCTCGAGGAAACCGAAGAGTTGGAAAAACTTACAGATGATTATTTGACTGATAAAATTTCTGGCGCACGTGTCGGCATCGTGATTACAACGACTTTTGCAATTATTTTCGCGGTTTCATTTCTGGCAGTTTTTGCACTTGCTTTGTGGTTGATTTATAAAAGAAATAATCCCGAGAGTAAAGTAGATTTAAAATATTCTGACGATTTGCTGGCAAAAATACGCGGGCAGGTAGATGATAAAACTTGGAAGCAGTTCCAATCAGAACACGCAGATTTGGTTACAGTTGCCAACCGCGCCATCGAACAAAACAAAGCCGGGTTTATGGACACAATCGCACAATATGGCGGTTATATTGCTCTGGCATTGTTTGGAGTTTGGGGCTACAATAAATTACAAGAAAAAAAAGGTACTCAACAATGAAATACACTTGCACCATACGCACAGAATTATTGACTGAAAACACTATTATTCAAAATGATGGCTTCGGGTCGATTGAATTTATTAATTACACTAATGCAGAAGTGTATGTCAATAATTTACTGTTGCCGCAATACACATCAGGTTTTGCGCAGATGCGTTTTATCAATGAGCCTTATGTAACAATCACTAACGATTTTAAAGTGATTTCCGGCGCGCCTAATATTAGTGTAGGCGTAATAAAATACTATTATTCAGAAATTTAACAATTAAAAAAAATAAAATTATGACTTTAATCGCTCCAACATACAGAATTAACGGACAGCCAGATACGTTTGATATGTACTGGCAGATTCTGACTGGCTTAGCGCCGTCGCTAAATGCTAATAACCTTTATTATTATCAAATAAAAGCGCAGCAGGTAGATGGCGAATTGAAAGTAACCATTTGCGACAGAAACAATGCCGTTTTAGGTACGTTTTATTGCCCTTACGGCTGTTGTATGATTGCACTGTCTGTTATTTATCCTTACAAATATCCTCAAGTTAATAGAGTTATTTCGTTCAATGCCGATGTACAAGACTATTATAATGTTGATGCAACAAAGGGATTTTTATCAAATTCAACTGCAGATAATGCTATAGGCGTCTCAACTATCAAAATCAACACTTTAACAGGAAGCGACGACGAAGTAGTATTAGGCGAGTTTGAATATAGCGGCTATTCGGTGGATAGTGCTCCTCCAGTTTTTACAATATCATTTCCAATTCCAATAGCATAAAAGATTATGAGACAAGAACATTTAAATAAAAGGCGGTTAAATTCTGCCAATATTCCAACCGATGAGTTTGGTAATTTAATCCAGGACAAAAAATATTTTGTCACTTCGGAACAACGCGCAAAATGCCGTGTAGGTGCATTTCACAAGAAACCGCACCCAGATGGCACGCCTGTAACAGGTACTTATGTACAGCATTGCTTTGGCGATGTGCCAGAGAATAAAGATGCGGTTGTAGAATAAAAAAATAGGTTAATTGCATAAGTCCCGAATCATAGTTTAAATGGTAAAATATAACTCTCTGGGGGTTATGATGTGAGTTCGAGCCTCGCTGATTTACTTATGCATCCAAAAATTTTAAAAATTATGACAGTAAAAGATTTTGTTACAACTTATTGGCAAAGCGCAATTAAATGCGCTAATACCTACACGCTGCCTTTGCCCGTGATACTCACGCAGGCGGGTCTGGAGAGCGCGTGGGCTACCTCTTTGTACGGCAATAATTTTTTTGGAATTAAGGCAGACAGCAGTTGGAAAGGCGACAAACAGTTGCTTTGGACTTACGAGTACATCAATGGCGTCAAACAGCGGGTACAGTCTTATTTTCGCAAGTATGCGACTGCGGAGGAGAGTTTTATGGACTACGGCGCATTTATCTACGGCAATGCGCGCTACAAGACGGCGCGCGAAAGGTACGCGACTTATTTCAATGCAAATGAGTATATTGATTTGATAGCAGCAGCGGGTTACGCAACTGCACCAAATTACGCATCAAGTTTAAAGGCAACAATGAAAAATGTACTTTCTTATTTGCCGTCTGATTACGAAGATGTAAAAAAAAAAGCGTAATGAAAGCAGGCGGAGGCATTGGCTGGATAGCATTAACCGCCTTTGCATTGCTCTATTTTGGTGATAAACTTTTTAACGATTAATTACTATGAAAATTAAAGAATTAAAAAAAAATGATATTTTTTTATTTTTTGACAAAGAAAATTATTTATCTGAATTATACCAAATTAAAGATGTTTATGTTGAAAAAAATTACAATGAAGTTAAGGCTTTAATATGTTTAAATTTGGAAAATGATAAAATTATATTATTTGCGGGTGGCATCTTAAAAAATGATGTAGAATTATTAATTAAAAAATTTTAAAAAAATATATTATGACAATTTTTCAAACAAATATTATCAATCCCGGCGCGCCTGCAATCGTGCCTATTGCGTTGCTGATAGAGGATACTACTGTCGCAACTCGTATGGAGTGCGCAGCAATCAATATCCCGGCTGGAAAAAGTTTCAGGGCAAATGTTTATAATGGTAGCACGGCAGTGGCAGACTTTTACGGCGACAGCGAAAATACAACATTTTATTTTGATTGGGTGGCTGCTGTTGGCACGGTTTATTCTTTTTCTATTTTTATTAACGATTAAAATTTTAAAATATGTTAGACACAATTATTCAGGCAGTTTTGGCGGTTATCACGCTGGTATCTGCTGGCGGCTGGTTTATCAATTACCGTCAAAAAAAAACCATCGAAAGCGCCAACGCGCAAAATGCTATTTTATCGGCTTCAGACAGCGCCGTTGAACTGGCAGAAAAGATAGCGCAAAAATACAATGCGCTGGTACTTTCTACTGTTAATAACAACGCAGCAGCGCACGAAAAGCGGCACGATGATGTAGAGGACAAATTAGACACCATCGCTGCAGAATTGCAGATAATCGGCGAGTACCTTAACGGAAACTTCGTCAAGTTCAAACAGGAAAGAGATGCAAATGGGCGTTTCGTAAAAAAATAAAATTATGAGTACATTTAATTTATTCCTTGAATATTGCTTGAAAAGAAAACTCAATTTTAATGTTAAATTTTTTGACAAAAACAGTAATCCGCATATTGAGTATAATGATGATTTTCAAAAATTAATTAAGTTTGAAAATCTTGATTTAGCAAATATCGAGTATGGGGTGGGATTTTTGGAAATTATTTTTTAATAAAATGCGTAATATTTCATTCATAGTTTCGATTTTTTTGGTTTCTTTTTACGTAGGAACGAGTACCGGCTGCGCTACACTCAAAAATAGTAGCAGCCGGGAAAGTACCACCGAAAAACAAAGTACCGAAAAAATTAGTCAGCGCGTCGATAGTGTGTTTTACTATCGGCACGACAGCACGTTTATTCGGCAGAACGGCGACACTGTACGAATTTATGAGTATCACAATTATTACAATACAAAATATTTAGTTACACACGACACGCTGCATCAGCGCGACACCGTGAAACTCGTAACTGAAAATCAGATAGTTAAAGAAGTCAAAAATCCCGTGAATTACAGGCTAATCATTGCATTAATAATCACAATTTTAGCAGGCGCAGCGGGTTGGTATTTAAAATTTAAAAAATGATTGAAATTACTTTATTTATATTAGGGCTGGGCTGGTTGCTTACACGAAAACCTCTGAGCATTCCAGAAATCGGCACGGCTGGCGGCAATCTTGAGGATACTTTCGTGGAGATGGCTGCCGAACTTGATAAGATTTATAACGGTCTGCCCTATCAAAAAAAGAAAAAAATATCAGATATTTATGAGATGTGGTTATTCTGGGATGAAGAAAAACAGTACTTTTTTTATTACTGGTATGGTATCGACACAAAATACAAAAAAAACAAATTTGAGAATTATTTAAAAAAATTTCAAAACTAAAAATTATGTTTTACCCTCAATTAAACGGCAAAGAGCAATATTTAAAAAAAGACTGTGACGAATTTTATGTAAAAGTAAATTTTACTAATAATTCGGAAAAGTTTTTGCGAATATATTTGCCATCAACAATAGATGACAAAATGGCAAGATATAAATGGAGTTCTAATTTGATGTGGATAAACTACGATGAACTAAAATCCATACCACTAAAAGATTTTGCTAACAATGAATATTTTGGAATAGCAACAGGCAATATTATTGAAGTTGAAACAAGCGAAAACGCAAGCATTGGCGGCATTCCATTTACTAATTTAACAGCCAAAGACAATTTCGTAGGGCAAAAATGGGACGCTAAAACTGGTTCTTTAATACGCGATACTACCTTTGAGCCATATATTGAGCCATATTATCCGCCTGTAACTCCAACAAAAAGAAAATTCGTTGAAATAATGGGAATTTGGACTCAAGCATCTAATTCATATTTTTATAGACGTTCTTGGAAATGGGATAATAAAAATATACTTCAACAAATAAGAGGCAATCATTATTATGTAGATTTAGTTGGCGGTTTATATTTTCAACCTCAGGGTCGCAGTAATTCAGAAGAAACAAGGGATATTAATAAAAGAAGTCCATTTACTCCTTTTGATTTATCATCAATAAGAAACTCAGGTAAAAGATACCCATTACTTACAAAGGCAATCAATCAATATGTAAAAGGCTTTGATAGTCTTGATTTATCTACTTTAGATTGGGCTGCTGGTCATTCTCTTTATTCTTGGGAAGATAAAATGAATGATAAATTAGGTGCTGAAAGTGTAGGTAAAATGAATTATGATAATGCACATTTAACTGGCGTGTCTGATTTATATTTGGAAAAATATCTATTACTCAAAAATGCGTATTATCGTCTTGATACTATTAGAGGTGGCGAACTGGAAGACACACACTTTGATTGTTACGGTCATTATCTTATGGGTGCAATTCAATCCTCTGAAACTATTTTGTTTTATGTGCCTATTGAATACGTCAGTGGTCTTGAAGATATTGAGAATTACGAAACTGATGAGGGCGATGGCGACGGCGGAACTGATGAGGGCGATGGCGATGGCGAAGGTGGCAATGGCGAAGGCGAAGGCGGCAATGGCGATGGCGAAGGCGGCAAAACTTATGAAATACAGCAAGCAAAAGCAGGCAATAAATGGCTCTGGGGGCTTGGAATTTTTGGAGGCTTAACAATTTTAAAAAAAATATTAACTTAATAAAAATTTTTAATTATGGAAGATAATGAAACTTTGGAAAAAGTAAAAGATATAATGTTTACACCTTTTATAAAAACTCCGGCACAGGGTATGCTTTACGGCGCTCTTCTTGGCAGCATATTAACGTATGTAATTGTCAAATCATAAAAAAGGTTAAAGTTTTGATAAATTAAAATATTTAAAGAAAAAAGCATTACATTTGCGGAAATTTTAAATAATTTAATTTATCAAAAC
>JAISKN010000075.1 GCA_031260925.1 Prevotellaceae bacterium
TGTAACAATTTCTATTGTGTAGTTGTTATATTGTTTATAATTATCAACTACATAATTTTTCCAAATTGTGTCTAATGAAAGTTGGGCAAAAAGCGTTTGCCCAAAAATCAACATTGCCGAGAATAAAAATGTTTTTTTCATATTGATAAAGTTTAAAAGCAAGAGGCATTTCTCAGCCTCTTGCTTCGGTTAATTTAACGATAATATGCTAGTGCAGCAACATTTATTGCTTTTACTAAATTTACAATACGCAGAGAAGAATCTGATATGCTTTTTGTACAAGTAGCACCATTTAAACACTGAGTGCAAGCTGTACCATTAGGAAAGCACTCAAACTGTCCTGCTGCGCAATCTTTGTCAGAAGTTGTACAAGTAATAGTCCAACTTGAACTTCCGCCTCCTGCATATTGGAAAGTATTTGCAGAGGGAGCATAGCAAACTCCGCCGTCAAATGTAAGAATATGACTTATAGAGATTTCTCTAACTCCTTGCAATTTGTCATAGATTTTATACAATAAGCCTTGGTCTTTGATATCAACAAAAACTAATTGCAAATCAGGCATTTCTTTTTCAAATGCATCCTTTACGTCTTTCTGCAAGAATAGCAATTCAATATCGCCACTCTCAGTTACTTTCGCAATAGGAATCTTTTCCTCTTGCTGTGGTGTCTTCTGCTTTTGAGGCAAATTGTTATCAACCACTTCGGTTTTTTGGCAAGCCAATAAACCAAACACGGCAACAGCCGCAAATAAAAAATGTTTTTTCATAGATAAAATTGTTTTTGCTGCCCTTTTGACGGGGCAAAGTTAATAAATTAAAATTACACTGCAAAAATATAACATATATTTTAACAAAAAAAACCAATTTCAACCGTTTTTATTTGGGTATTTTTTTATTTAACCAAATTTATGTAATTTTGCAAAAAAATAAATCTGTAAAAATATGAAAACCAAACTTATAAATGTGCGTAAAGACAAACATTTTACGCAATCAGATATGGCGACTTGCCTGAAAATAAGTCCAACGCACTATCAACGCAAGGAACGTGGCGAAGTTAAAATTTTTGACGATGAATGGGAACAAATCGCTAAACTTTTGTCAGTTCCTGTTGAAGATATCAAAGAAGAAGAAAAGGAAAATGTTATAAATCACAGTTTTGACAATGTGTCGGGTAATTATAATTATATCGGCAGCAATAATAATTATTGCAATGTGCCTGAATATTTGCTTGACAACCAGCAAAACTATATAAATATGCTGTTGGAAAAGATAACAGAACTTGAAAATCAGGTTGTGTCATTGCAGCAAATCTAAAAAAAATGAAAAAAATCGGCGTACTTTCAGACACTCACGGCTGGCTCGACCCCAAAGTTTTTGAATATTTTGCTCAGTGTGATGAAATTTGGCACGCGGGCGACATCGGCAGTATTTCGGTGTATGATAAACTCAATGAGTTTAAGCCGTTGCGGGCGGTTTTTGGCAATATTGATGATTATCTTGTGCGCAATGCCTGCTCCGAGTTTCTGACTTTTAATGTGGAAAATGTAAAAGTTTTGCTCACGCATATCGGCGGTTATCCGAATAAATTTTACGGCAAAGCGTACCAAAAGATTTTGCAGGAACGACCCGCAATTTTTGTCTGCGGACATTCGCACATTCTAAAAGTGATGTACGACCAAAGCCTTAATATGCTCTGCATCAACCCAGGTGCAGCGGGAATGTACGGCATTCAGCCGTCAAGGACTTTTCTCCGTTTTGAAATTGACGGCGAAAAAATCCAAAATATG
Organism: Prevotellaceae bacterium; assembly: GCA_031260925.1. GTDB lineage: Bacteria > Bacteroidota > Bacteroidia > Bacteroidales > Paludibacteraceae > F0058. The sequence continues at coordinate 1,788 of JAISKN010000075.1, forward strand.
GAAGTGATTGATTTAGTGGTTAATGGTTAGTGGTTAGTGGTTAGTGGTTAATGCTTAATGATTAATGTAAGGACACTAACCACTAACCACTAACCACTATTCCACAAGTTCTACTTTGAAACTTCCAACTCTGAAATTTACTTTTATCTGCACAGGTTTTCGGCGGTAATCATCTGTAAGGCAAATGCTTACGCCATTTTTGGAGAACATTCCTGTACCTGTGAAAATTGGCGTGAATTTTCGGCAGTGATAAATTTTGCCGTTGAGTTTTATATCAATTTTGCCGTCATAAACAATTTTTACATCAAAAACTTTTTCGTCAAAATAAATTGGGAAAATTATTTCTTCACCGACTTTCATTCTTGACCAATCTATTTTGCGCAGTGCAAAAATGCCAGAAACCACATCGTAATACCGTTTCCCTGTTTCAAAACGCCCCTTTATTGTACTTTCAACGTAAGTGTCGTAATAAAAAACTTTCTCAAACTGCGTATATTTTCCCTCGTGCGCATCGCGGACAAAAAGGTACGGCATTTGCGTTTTCGGCGAAAAATAACTCTCAAAAATATCGTGAAAATGAAAAATATTATCTACCAAACCTGTTGAGTACATATCAATTTTGACGTGATAGGCATCTTCATTTTGGTATTTTGTACGTTTGGCATCAATCACCACTTCGCCGCCTTTGATTGCGCCGTACTTTGCATTATATTTCAAATGCTCGCCGTCAAACATATCAATAACCTGCGCATTTGTTGAAAATAGACACAAAACTCCAATCATTAAACACAGACTTTTTTTTGATAACAGAAACATATATAATTTACGATTTTTAATTTACAATTTAAAATTTACAATTTAAAATTAACCACTAACCACTGACCACTAACCACTAACCACTGACCACTATCTCAAGTCATTGATTGCAACTTTCGGGTAGTTATTTTTTTGAAAAACAAATGTTTCTGCCGTAACAGCAAGAGTTTTCAGTGTGCCGACAGAAATTTCAAATCTTTCGCCGTTGCGGGCGGAAAACTCCATTTTGTTGAGTTCATTTGTTTTTTTGTTGATAATAATTCTGATGCGGAAAAACTCCGCTTTTTTATCAAACGGCAGCAGTGCGATATGCCAAAAACCGTCTTCGTTTTCGGTCGGCTCGAATGTTATTCTGCATTTTTTCGAGTAACCGCTCATCATCAGCAGCGGCGAAATCTGTTCAAGTTCGGCTTTGTCAGGCTCTGAAATTGTAACTTCGTTGAGTTTTTGCGCATAAACCCACTGCGTTTTTCCGTCAAAAATCGTTTCCATATCGCTAATTTTCAGTCGAAATTTGTTGCCCGACATTTTGATTTCGCCCTTCTGCACTGCCTTTTCACCCGACTGCTCGGTAAAAGTCAGTTGAACATCGGCTACAAACGCGCCGCTCTGCAATTTTTGCGCTGCCTTGTCAATTACTCCTTTCGCTTTTGCATCAGTTTCTTGGCAAAATGCTGATAATGAAACGATTAATGCTGCCGCTGTTATGAGAATTTTTTTCATAATAAAATTATTTTAGTTTTTTGTTAATTTTTAGATTGCATAATCTTTTAGACTTGCATTTGACTGCAAAGTTAAAATTTTTTTTGTAATAATTTTGCTTTTAAAAAAAATAATATTTACCTTTGTAGTTGAAAAAAATTATAAAAGAAAAATGAATAATATACAAGGAATAGAACTTGATTTTGAGATTGATAAATTGACAAATTCGATTGAAAATGCCATAACAGGCGAAGTTTTTGATACTTTGATTACTCAAATTAGGCAAATTGACAGCAAACAAATTAAAAAATCAGATTGGGGTTTTGATTGGCTTAATGAACTGAAACACAGTGAAAAACAAGTTTATAAACTGACAACAATCAACAATATGGATATTATTCACGGACTTATTTGTTTGACTGATAAAGGCGACCATATTTTTATGGATTTGATAGAAAGTGCGATATTCAATAAAGGAAAAGGAAAAATGTACAATGGAGTAGCGGGAAATTTAGTTGCTTATGCTTGCAAACTGTCATTTGAAAAAAACTATAAAGGCATAGTTTCATTTGTAGCAAAAACTCGATTAATCAGCCATTACGAACAAACACTTGGTGCGCAAATATTTGCAGATAATAGAATGTTTATTGATACGAAAGAGGCATATATTCTTGTAAAACAATATTTTAAAAACTTTGAATTATGATAAACTTTAAAAAAATGGACGATGAAGATTTTGTTTTTTTAAACAAAACATCTCCGCAGAATGACAGACAATTTAGCGATTTTCTTAAAAACAGAAATCAAAATTTAAGAACAATTAAAAATTTATCAAGCAAAAGGCAACTTGCTTTTGCTTGATAACAAAAAAACTTGCTTTTTGCTATTAAATTTTTCTAAACTCTAATAACTAAACTCTAAAAATAATGTCTCCAAAAGTAAGCATAATAATGGGCAGCACGTCAGATTTGCCGATAATGGAAAAGGCTGCAAAAATTCTAAACGATTTTGAAATTCCGTTTGAAATGCACGCGCTTTCGGCGCACCGCACGCCCGCAGAGGTGGAAACATTTGCAAAAAACGCCTCAGGTCGCGGCATCGAAGTTATAATAGCTGCTGCGGGAATGGCTGCTGCGTTGCCGGGCGTAATTGCTGCCAACACCGCAATTCCCGTAATCGGCGTACCAATTAGCGCATCGCTGCAAGGCATTGATGCGCTTTTGGCGATTGTGCAGATGCCGCCCGCAATTCCTGTTGCCGCTGTCGGCATTGACGCTGGGCTGAACGCAGGTTTGCTCGCAATTCAGATGCTTGCCGTCAAAGACGATATTCTGAAAGAGAAGATGATTAATTATAAATCAGACCTCAAAACAAAAATCGTCAAAGCAAACGAGGAACTGAAAAAAGTTGAGTACAAATTTAAAACGAATTGAAAAATGAGCAGCAATGCAGCGAAAAGCAACAAAAAAGCCCTGCAAATTTTATTTACAAGGCTTTTTTTGTTAAATTGTCAAGCAGTTTCTTTACCTGCATTTTTTGATAATATTTCTTTTGCATTATCTAAATAACGCTGTGCCTCTTTGATTGAATTTTTGTGCATTGTTGCCATAGTTTTTTTGATTAAAAATTACGCTGCAAAGATACAAATTTATTCCAAAACAATAACATATTTCTCGCACAAAAATCTTGCAAGGCAGTTTCTGGCTGAAAGCCAAAAGTGCAAACTTGCAATATACAACAAAAAAATTAACACATTTTTGAATTTTTTTTTTAAAATAAATCTGAATGTGTGCCTGTTTCGATTAACAACAAAATTAATTCCGTGTCGTTTTGTTCCCAAATCAACAGCCAATCGGGTTTGATATGGCATTCAAAAATATTTTGATTTTTGGGGTAGCCTTCTAATTTATGCGGAATATAAGAAAACGGCAAAATTCCTTGTTTTGCCAAAGTTTTGATTGCATCGGAAAGAAATTTTAAATTATACCCTCTTTTGTAGCATAATTCTACGCTTTTTTTGAACTTGTTGGTATAATTTACATCGTAAAAAGAATCAGTTTGAAATTCCGACAATTCTTCAAAAAAAGTTTTAGGCGTAAGTTTTTCTTTTGGCATTTTCTTTTCTTTTTGAAGTTATTAACGGATATACTCTGCCTTTTTCGATGTCTTCAAATGCCTCTTCCAGACCTGTTTTTTTGATATTGTCAGGTATAAAAAGTCCCGTAGATAATATATAATTCAACGCATTTTTTGCTTGAAGATTACGAGCGTTATAATTTAATGCTATATGTGCCATAACTATAAATTTTTTGTGCAAAGGTAAAACTTTTATTTAAAACACACAAATTTTTGACAAAACTCTACACCGCACAACTGCCAAACCGCACTGTCCCGAAGGGACAACACTTTATTAACCGCAGGTTTTAACCTGCGGAACTGCACACACACCCGACAGCGTGCCGCAGGTACGCAACAATTTTCACTTTTTATTCAAAATATTTTCCATAAGTTTGTTTTGACTTTCAAGTAGTTGAGTAATTTTTTCTTGATTACTCAAAAGAACATCAAGCACATTTTCAGGAAAATGATTGTTAATAGTTACCTGACTGTGAATATTGCCAATCGCTTTATCGGAGTTATTTTGCACAATGCTTTCATCAACAAGCAAATCATTAATATCAATACCCAATGCGTGCGCAATTTTATTGAGAATTATCGAATTTGGAATAGTTTTGTCAGATTCCAAACTTGAAATTTCGCTTTGACTTATCTCTGCATTAAATGCTAAGTCGCTTTGAGACAGACCTTTAATGTGTCTGTATTTTCTTATTTTGCTGCCTATACTCATTTTATTAAAATTTTGGTCAAAGGTAGTGAAAATTATTAAGATTGTGATTTTTTATAAAAAAATAAGATATTATCTTTGCTGCAGATTTTTTAACACAATATTTTTAACATTTCAGCGTTTAATAAATGTAACTTTTTATAAAAAATAGATTTTTGCCTCGTGGCTTGCCACCACGATAACGGAAAGGCAATAAAAAAGCCTTCTCACGAAAGAAAAACCTATAAAACCGCGACCAACGGACAAGTTTAACTTAAAAGTAAAAAGGCACCTGCAAAGGTACAAAAATTCTTCCTACTAAACAACCGCACAGCCTTTGTGCAGGTTTTTTGGCGTAAAAACTTGTAACTTCTTAAATGCTTTTCCTAATATTTTACAAGTGCTACACGAAACACAGCAATAAATTTTTGGAAGAAGCGTAACCTCTTCGCCGAAAATATAAATACAAAAAAGTAGGCGAAAACAATACATTAAATATTATGAAATTAGAAAATTTAAATTCATTTAACACAATGACGAAACAAGAAATGAAACACCTTGTCGGTGGGCAAGTCATCTGGTTTCTAACAGGAATTGATAATGACTACTATGATGAAAATGCCTATGAGTATTATTATGATAAAAATGGGTTGCTTCAACGAAGTCTTCGAGTTAGTTATAAATATAAGTATGAAAAAGATGAGAAGCGACTTGACAAAGGTTCCGAAATAAAAATGGACAGATAATTTTATTTGGTAGCACACTAAATATTAATATGTAAAGTGTGCTACTTTTTGTTTTAGATAATTAAAATATATAAATATTATGAGAAAAAAACTATTTATACTAATTATAATACTGTTGGTATGTGAAACAACAAAAGCACAGCAAAAATTGCGTGTTTATTATTCAGAAATAGCAAAGGCAGAGAACTGTGTGATACAAAACGACTACAAAAGTGCTGCAAAGCATTATAGCAAAGCATTTGAAAATAAAGACTTCGGATTTAAACGAGATTTATGGAATGCTTCTTATAGTGAAATAATGTCAGGCAGTCCTAATCAAAAAAATTGTATGTTTTATGCAGAGCAAATTGCAAAAAATTATGGTAACGATATAGCGTGGTATTGGAAAAATATAGAGAATGTTGATACTATTGTTTTCAGATATGATAAAACATTAGAAAGAAAAGATAATTATTTTTTAGTAGATTCTATTAGAAAAATGATTGATGAAGACCAAAGCCTAAGAAGAACAGGCAATGCGGACTATATCAGACAAGCAGACTCAATAAACATATTAGAATTTAAACAATTAATGCTAACTTACAATATGTTTGATGAAAGAGTTATTGATTTTGACGAATTGAATACTCTTTTTAATCATTGGTTTTTGAATTTTCCAGATGAACAAGAATTTTTTTTGCCATTAATGAAAAAAGCCGTTTTTGAAGGTTTTATGAATGCAAAAAACTATGCTGATATGGAAGATATAAGATTTTGGAGAACAGAAGATTCGTTTATGTCGCCGTATGGTACTAAGTATTTATCTATCTTCCGCACTAATTATAAAGATAGAAGAAAAACTGATGAAATTAAATATATTGCTTTTTCATATTTTGATAAAACAAACAAACAACACAAGCAATGGTTAAAAACAACAAATAAACAAAGAAAAATAATTTATTTAATTGATGTAAAAACATCTGCTATTAGAGAACTGAAACTTTTTTTACAATTTAATCAAGAAACAGATTTTGCAAAAAGGCGATTGTTTAATTATTTGCCAATTTCAATGATTATGTATGAAAATTGGCAAGAAGAATTTGAAAATGAACTTTATAAAAACAATAAACTTCAATATTTTACTAACGACAATGATATTGATATTAAGCACAAAAGAAGATAATCAAACAGACGAAGTTTGTGCGTGGCTTAATTTTTATAAAAAAAATTTTGTTAGAATTAATGACAATATTATAAATTATAATTTTGATATTTTCATTAAAAACCAACTATTAGAGCCTATCATTAAAATAGAGAATAAAATTATCAATTTTAGTGATTTTAATGTAGTTTGGTTTCGCAGAGGTTATTTTTTTGCTAATTACTCTGATAATATCGAAATAACAAAATTGTCCACGACAGAAAATATCTTATCTTCTAATAAAATAAATGACTTATGTGAAAGAGATTTTTTCTCTATGTCAAAATATTTATATTGGTATTTAAAACAAAATACTAAATGTATTAATTTTGTAGGCAAATATAATACTAATAAATTGATTGCGCTGCATTTAGCATCACAAATAGGTTTAAAAATTCCTAATTCTTTGGTAACAGAGGAAAAATTTATTTTCAATGAATTTTATAAAAAAGATAATGTTATTACAAAATCAATATCTGATTGGAGTAATTTTAGAACAGAAAAATATAAGTTTAATTTTTTTACAAGTAAGGTTGAAACTCAAAATATTCCTAATAACTTTTTCTACTCGCTTTTTCAGCAGCAAATAGAAAAATCTTTTGAAGTCCGTACTTTTGTTTGGGACAATAAAACCTATTCGGCAGCAATTTATGCACCACCTGAAAATATAAAAGCGCAAGTTGATTTTAGAAGTGACTATGATGGAATTAAAATTGTGCCTTACAAACTTCCGCAAGACATTGAAAATAAGTTGCTTAAACTTATGGCGAGTCTTGATTTAAAGAGCGGCTCGGCAGATTTTATTGTTGACAAAAATCTCGATTTTTACTTTCTGGAAATAAACCCTGTCGGGCAGTTTGATTTTATTGACAAGGCGTGTAATTATAATTTGGCTAAAATAATTGCCGAAACGTTGATAAACAAAAGAAAAGGCAGACCAAGAGTAAAATGTTTTGAAATAATTGAGTAAATGAAATTGATAGATAAAAAATATCAAAACTTCGTACCTGTCGGCATTTTGTTGATGGAGGCGCAAAAAACGACAAAAACAGAAAAATTAAAAATTTCTGACTTGTTGGAAATCAATGTGCCTAACATTCAAAACCCGAAATGCCGAAAACGCGACTATTACAAATCAATTACGCGATTTTAAATGATACTGCATAAATTCTCAAATATTATTTTTACCAAGGGCGCAACAAGAACGTTTGCCGTTGATATTCAGCATAATAAGTTTTGGTTTGTACCTAATTCAATGTGCGAATTTTTGGAAAATTACAACCACAAAACCAAAGACGAAATTTTTGCAGATTTTGAAAAATCAGACCACGAAATTGTAAAAGAATATCTTGATTTTTTGCAAAAAAACTTAATCGCAGCATTTTTGCCAAAAGAAAACGTTAAAAATTTTACCGAATTTAATTTAACATATCATTCGCCGTATCTGTTTGAAAACGTGATAGTTGATATTGATAAAAATTTTAATTTAGAAATTTTGCAGAAATTAGACAAAATAAAAATTCCGTACATTCAAATCAGATTTTTAGATAAAATAAACTTTGAAATATTGCAGATTTTGGAAAATTTAAGTTTTATTTCTGTTGAAATTATTATAAATTTTGAGAATTTTAATGAAAATGATTTTGAGAAATACCCCAAAATTTCAAAGATTTTTGTTTATAATTCGTCAAAAAATAACATAAAAGAATTGCATAACAAGCAATTTATTTACAAAAAACTTGCAAATTTTGAATGTTGCGGTTTGGTAACAAAACAGACTTTTTCATTAACAACCTCACATATTTGCCTTTCTCAAAAGCACAATTCCTGCTTATATAAAAAATTATATATCAGCACAATAGGCGAAATAAAAAATTGTCCACAAGCAAAAAGTTTTGGAAATATTTTAGATTTTTCAACACAGGAAATTTTAGATTTACTTCAAAATAAAGAAATTACAAAATGTTGGAATATTACAAAAAAAGAAATTTTAGTTTGTCAAGATTGCGAATTTCGTAATGTCTGTACCGATTGCCGTTATTTTTTACAAGACAAAAATAATCAATATTCAAAACCTGCAAATTGCAGTTATAACCCATATTCTGCCGAGTGGAAAAAACCAAGTAAAAAATGAAAAAGTCATTCCCCCTCTACACCCAACTTGACGCTATGGATTGCGGGGCAACCTGCCTCCGTATGATTTCCAAGTTTTACGGCAAAATCTACTCAAATCAGTTTTTGCGGGAAAAGAGTTTTATCACTCGCGAAGGCGTTTCGATGTTGGGCATTTCAGAGGCAGCCGAGAGTATCGGTTTTAGAACACAAGGCGTAAAAATAGATGTAGGGGCGTTGCGCGCAACGCCCCTACCGTGCATTTTACATTGGAATCAAAATCATTTCGTTGTTTTGTACAAAATCAAACACACAAACCTCCCCCCAGCCCCCTCCAAAGGAGGGGGAGTGTGGGATATTTCAAATTCGCACAAAAATAAAAACAA
>JAISKN010000092.1 GCA_031260925.1 Prevotellaceae bacterium
GGCGAAATTTTAATTGACGGACAAAATATTAAATCGCTGAATTTGAGAGATTTACGCGAACTTATGGGCAATGTCAATCAAGATGCGATTTTGTTTAACGACACATTTTATAATAATATAACTTTCGGCGTGGAAAGCGCGACCGAAGAGCAGGTTGTGAATGCGGCGAAAATTGCCAATGCGCACGATTTTATTCTGCAAACCGAAAACGGTTATCAGACCAATATCGGCGACCGCGGCGGGCGTTTGTCGGGCGGACAGCGGCAAAGGGTAAGCATTGCGCGGGCAATTTTGAAAAACCCGCCGATTTTGATACTTGACGAGGCAACCTCCGCGCTCGACACCGAATCGGAACGCCTTGTGCAAAACGCGCTCGAAAATCTGATGAAAAACCGCACCTCTATTGTGATTGCGCACAGATTAAGCACTATTATCAACGCAGATGAAATTTGCGTACTCAACGAGGGCAAAATTGTAGAACGCGGCACACACGAGGAATTATTGAAAAAAGCGGGCGTTTATAAAAATTTGTATGATATTCAATTTAGTGTTTAAAATATTATGAAAAAATTAAATTTAATTGCTTTTGTTGCTGTTTTATTTATGGCAGTAAGTTGCGAAAAAGACTTGCAAGGCGGCACTTTAACCATTAATGCAAAAGTGGTTAATGGAAATGATTACAATGAATTGATTGACGAAGTCAAGGCTTTTACAAAAGGTTCTGTTTATGGATATTTTGGAATTATAATAAATTATGAAGTTATGTCAACTAAATATGCTGACGGTAGTTTTTCAATGGTTTTACCAAAAACGCTGAATCCTGATGCTTTTAGTGGCAGCAGTAATGATGGAGAACATACATACGCAATTATTCCATACTGTTATTTTTTTGCATATAAAGAGAATATTTGTGTTGGAGAATTTATTTATAAATCAAATTCATATTCTACGAGTTTTATTTATAGAGACGGCAGACCTAAATATGTTGTGCAAGATGGAGAGGCTCACGTGAGACAAAATGTTGATGATATTGGCTATAATATTAAGATAAAAAAGGGTTGGAGTACTATTTATTGGGCAAAAGACGGAGTTCCTTCGCTTAAAATGCCAAATGAAGAATTAAAATGGTACTTCATTCCAAATTAAAAAAATGATTTTTTGAGAAACAATGAAAATCAAAGTATTAGGAGCGTGTTGTGCGGCTTGCAACGCCACTTTTGAGAATGTAAAAAAAGCCGCAAACGAAATTGACGAAAATATTGAAGTTGCGCAAATTGACAACGTTTTGGAAATTTTGCGCTACAAAGTTATGCAAACACCCGCCGTTGTAATTGACGATGTGGTCGTTTGCGCAGGCAGGGACTTGAATTTTGAAGAGGCAAAAAAATTGATTTTGAATTTTAGAACACAGAGCAAAGAACAGGGAATAAAGACAGAATACCGTCTATTCAACAAATAAACAAATCATCAAATAAACACATAACCAAATCAACAAATAACCAACAATATGAAACATTTAAAGATTTTCTCGCTGTTTGTACTTCTTGTAATTACAAACCCTGTCGCAGCCCGCGCTATCGGCTCGTGGCGCACGCATTTGGCGTATAACAGCGTTACCACAATCGCAGTCGGCAACGACAAAGTGTATGCCGTAAGCGACGGCGCGCTTTTTTCTGTTGATAAATACAACGACAGCATCAAAACCTACTCCAAAATCAACGGTTTGAGCGACAATAGTGTTGTCAATATCGCCTATTCAAAAACAAACAATATGCTCGTTGTGGCTTATGCCAACGGCAATCTTGATTTGCTTTACGATGATGGGCAAATCAAAAATGTCAATGATATTCTGCGCTACAATGTCAACGCCGCCAAAAACGCCAACGACATACTCTTTGACGGCGATTTTGCCTACGTTTCATTGCCATTCGGCATTGTGCAACTCAATCTAAAAAGGCTCGAATTTGGCGATACATATATTATCGGCGAAAATTCTTCAATGGTAGATGTTAAGTCAATGTCCGTGCTGAACGGCTATTTCTACGCCGTATCTGCCAACAAAATCTACAAAGCACCTGCTTCGGGCGTAAATCTTGCAAATTATGCAAACTGGGAAACGCTTGACAATCTGCCCATCGGCGAAAATAAAAAAGCAATCGTCTATAATTCAAAACTTTACCTTTTACAAACTGACGGCAAAGTCAGCGTTTTAGAAAATGGTTTTTGGCAAGGGGTTTATACCGACATCACTAATATTTGTGCAAATGACGGCGCACTGTTTTTAATGAATGCCGCAGGTTTTTTCTGTCAAATAGGCTCATTGCCTTCCAATATACCAATGGAAACCACACCTGCAATGGCAATTTACGACAAATCTATCTCAAAAATTTGGGTTGCCGCCACAAGTGAGGGCGTAGGTCTATACAGACTCTCTGGCATTCTTGAAAAAGAGTTTAAACCAAATGGACCAGCATCGCAAGGATTAGTGTCAAGAATGAAATATTTTGATGGCAGAATTTATGGTGTTTCTGGAGGACGAGAATGGGAGGTAGGAAAAAATAACAAAGGAAATGTTATTGTTTTTGAGAATAATCAATGGTACAACATTACCACAGCAGAAATTCAAAATACATTAGGAGTTGCTAATTGTACTGATTTCACGGATATAGCAATAGACAAAAACGACAAATCTCATTATTTTGTTTCATCTTGGGGAACAGGTTTATACGAGTTTAAAAATGACCAGCCATTTATGCGTTACCATACAGGAAATAGCGATATTGGCAGTAATGTAGTTTATGACCTTCTCTTCGACAATGAAAATAAATTATGGTTCACTAACTCTACAGCAAACAGCGTTAGATACCTTAACTATGTTGAAAGCAGCAATACTCCTAACATTAAAATTTATGAACCTGTAAATTGTCCAGATTGCACATGGGGTGCAGCATTTTTACAAGACAACAATAATCCAAATCTTAAATTTGTTCCTTTTGTTAGAAATACTCCGCCAGTTTTGGCATTTGACAACAACGGCACACTTAATGACTTCTCAGATGACAAATATTTTAAACGTAGTTTGTTTCTTGACCAAGAAGGAAAACTAATAGACAACCAATATAATTTTTGTGCAGTTCAAGATAAAAAAGGCTCTATTTGGATTGGAACAGTAGGAATAGTTATTTTACCAAATACTCAAAATTTCTTTAATGAAAACTATTCTGCTATTCGCCCTAAAATGCCTCGTAATGATGGCAGTGGGCTTGCAGACTATACATTAAGCACAGATGCTATAAATTCAATTGCAGTAGATGGAGATAATCAAAAATGGGTTGGAACAAAAATGTCTGGTGTCTATTTGTTAAATGAAGACGGAACAAAAGAATTAATACATTTTACGCCAGACAACAGTCCGCTTTTAAGTAATAATGTTTATAGTATTGCAATAAATTCAGACGGCGAAGTATTTTTTGGTACTGACAAAGGTATTATTTCCTATCAATCAACTGCTGTGCCGCCTACACCACCAACCGAAGACCCCAAAGATAAACTTCATATTTTCCCTAACCCTGTACGAGAAAATTATCACGGACCAATCGCAATTAAAGGACTTTGGGAAAATACTGTTGTGAAAATTACCGATATTTCGGGTAATTTGGTTTATGAAACAATCTCTCGCGGCGGAATGGTAACTTGGGACGGAAATCGCAGAGGCGGACAAAGAGTTTCAACAGGTGTTTATCTTGTCATTATGACGACAAAAGACGGTAAAAATCACGCTGTTCGCAAACTTTTGGTGATAAATTGATTGTGAATGAATAATATCAAATACATAGTTTATAAATATTCAAAAGCATATACAGGCAACGACAATATTCAATTCGATGA
>JAISKN010000146.1 GCA_031260925.1 Prevotellaceae bacterium
CAAAGGGCATACAGATAATTCATTATTGTTTGCGGCATCAGATTGATTTGCTGCGATTTAAGATATTTGCTGATATTGTTTGCCGAAAGTATATTACCCACATTATCAACAAGATACGACACAAGATTTTCCAAAAACGACACATTTCGTATGTTTTCGCGAGCCACCACATCTTTTAATAAAATTGACGAATAAACATTTTTCAGATATTCAAAAGAGGCGTTTTCGTCAGTTGAAAAATTAGATAAAAATGGCATTCCGCCAATCGTAAGATACTTATTTAGAGATTGATTGTTGTTGTTTAACGAATGAAATTCTAAAAATTCCAAATAACTTAACGAGTAAATTTCAAACGAAACATAACGCCCTGCCAAATGTGTTGCCAACTCACCCGAAAGCAAATTCGCATTGCTGCCTGTGCAAAAAATATCGCATTTCCCTTCGTTCAACAGCGAACGCAAACATAATTCAAATGAGTTAATTTCTTGAACTTCGTCAATAAAAAGATAGTTTGCAACCTCGCTGTTTATTTGCGAAACCACATAATTGTATAAATCGTTATTATCCTGAATATCAGCAAATTGGTTTAATTCTTTATCAATGAAAATAATATTTGCAGTTGGAAATTCAATTTTTATTTCATCAATCAGTTGCAACAGAATATAACTTTTGCCCACACGCCGCTGCCCCGTCAAAACTTTTATTAATGGCTTGTTAATGAACGGTTTGACACGTTGTGTGTAGTTACTTCTATGTATTATTTTCTTTGTTTCCATATTGTTTTATATTTTATAGAATAAATTTTTTGCAAAGATACTAAAAATTTATTTTATAGAATAAATTTTTAGTACAAAATAAATAATATTTACAAACCTCCTGAAATCGCCACCACTTGCCCCGTGATATAGCCCGCCTTTTCGCTTGCCAGAAAGCCCGCTAAATCGGCAACTTCTTCCGCTTTGCCGAAACGTTGCGCAGGAACGAGTTTTTTGAGTTCGTCTTGGTTGAGGTCTTTGGTCATATCGGTTTCGATAAAGCCGGGCGCAATGGCATTGACCGTTACGCGCTTTTTGGCAGTTTCGAGGGCGAGCGATTTTGTCAAGCCAATAATGCCTGCTTTGGCGGCGGAATAGTTGGTTTGCCCAGCCATTCCATTCACGCCCGAAATTGACACGATATTGATAATTCGCCCGAATTTTTTGTTCATCATATATTTTACCAGCGTGCGCGTGGTGTAAAAAGTGCCGTTCAAACTTGTGTCAAGCACGCTTTTCCACTCTTCGTCAGTGAGCCAAAACATCAGATTGTCGCGGCGAATACCTGCATTATTTACCAGCACGGCGATATATTCGTCTTCGTGCGCGGCTTGCCATTCCGTCAGCGTTTTTTCTACTGCTGCGCCGTCTGCCACGTCAAAAGGCAACAATTCGGCAGTGCCGCCGTTTGCCTCAATCAATGTTTTTGTTTCTTCGGCAGCAGAAATATTTGATTGATAATTAATTAGCACAAAAAATCCATCTTGTGCCAATTTTATTGCAATGGCTCTGCCAATTCCTCTTGACGCTCCTGTAACTAATGCGTATTTCATATTTTTTTAAACATAGATTTTTTAGATAAATATTTCAAGTAGTGGTGTCATTCCCGCGAAGGCGGGAATCCCCTTACTACATTTCCCATTCTAAACTTAAATCTTTCCAATCGGGATTTATTTCGTTAATTATTCTTTCTTTCCACGCTCTATTCCATTTTTTTAACTGTTTTTCACGTTGAATAGCCAGATTTATATCATTATGTTTTTCAAACCAAACTAATTTTTCAACATTATATTTATATGTAAAACCTTTGTAAGTGTGGTTTTTGTGTTCTTTAATTCTTCTTTCTAAATCATTTGTAACGCCAATATACAAAGTTGTGTTATACAAATTTGATAATATGTAAACAAAATATTGGTTCATAATTTATTTGTACTCAGGGGATTCCCGAGTTCCCCGCCTACGCGGGGACGGGAATGACACCGTTTTTTTATTTTTTCAACCATTCAACAAGTGCCTCTATTTCCGTATATAAAACTTTGTCTTCAATTAAAATAGGGAAAATCTTTCTTATTTCAGAAAACATTTTTCTTGTTTGGGACGATAATTTTTCTTCTATTTTCAGGTAATCTGTTGCCTGCGCGAGTGCCATAAACTGTATCGAAATCACCTGAAAAGCGTTGTTGATAACGTGTTTGGCAATCAACGCCGAGTTCGTTCCCATACTGACAATGTCCTGATTGTCGTTGTTGTTTGGAATGGAATGAACGTACATCGAATTTGAGAGCGTTTGACATTCGGCGGTGGTGGAGGTTGCCGTAAATTGCGCCGCCTGCAAACCGTAATTCAGTCCCAACACGCCGAGATTGAGAAATGGCGGCAGAATTTCGTTGATTTTGTCGTGGCAAAGGTAATTCAACTGCCTCTCTATCAGCATTGTAAGTTTGGTAACGGCAATTTTGAGTTTGTCCATTTCAAACGAAACATAATCGCCGTGAAAATTTCCGCCGTGATACACATTTTTCGTTTCGGGGTCAATAATCGGGTTGTCGCAGGCAGAATTTATCTCGTTGATAAGCACTTTTTCGGCGTTAGCAATCTCGTCAGCCACAGGTCCCAAAATCTGAGGAACGCAGCGCAGCGAATAATAACTCTGCACTTTTTGCTTGAAAATTTTTTCATCAGGGCTAACGTTTGCATAGAGGCGATTTTCACGTTTTTGCAATAATTGACTGTCGGCAGCGATTTCCCGCATTTTTTTCGCCACTTCCTTTTGTCCATCGTGCCTTTTTGTATTGTTTAATGCCTCTGAAAACGAATCATCGTAGGCAGTGGTAAGTTCATTTTCCCACACCGAAGCCAAAATTGCCAAATCGAGTAACTTATTTGAATAGAGCAGATTAACAAGTCCAATGCCCGACATTACGCTTGTGCCGTTTGTAACCGAAAGTCCCTCGCGAATGTAGATTTTAAAGGGCTTTAAGCCATTTTCTGCCAGCACTTCGCCCGTTTGCCGCCATTCGCCGTTATAATGCACTTCGCCCTCGCCGATAAGCGTGAGCGCGATGTGCGCCAACTGCACCAAATCGCCGCTTGCGCCTACGCTGCCGTGTTCGGGAATGAGCGGGTAAATGCCGCGATTGATAAACTCCGTCAGCAGTTCCACCAACTCCAAATGCACGCCTGAACGCGCCTGCAAAAAAGTACCCAAACGCGCCACCATAGCAGCGCGAACGTACAAATCAGGTAGCGGACAACCAGCACCTGTGGCGTGGCTGTGAATGATGTTATATTGAAGTTGCGTCAAAAAATCGTCATCAACGCGGTATTGCGCCATCGGACCAAAGCCGGTGTTGATGCCGTAAATGATTTTATCTGACGAAAAAGATTGCAGAAAGTCGAAACAATCCACAATAGCCCTTTTGGTACGTTCTGAAATAGTAATTTTTTCTCCGTTGAAAACAATTTTTTCCAACATTTCGCGTGTTAAAAATCCGTCTATTACACTCATTATCAAGTTTTTTGTATATAATTCTTAATTTTTTAATAAAGGTACAAAATTATAAAAATTTTTGGTTAAAAAAAACTGCAAAATCACGAATGAAATTTGTTTTTTGAACTTTACTTTTTTTGCTATTTTATGGCAATGAAGACAAAACAAGAGACTGTCTCAAAAGCACACAGATAAACACATATAATCAATATTCTATTATCTGTGTTTATCTATTAAATCAGTGTTATCTGTGTGCTAAAATACTTCTTATATAACCCTTTTTATCATTTTTTATGCAAAAACTAAATCGTCTTTATGTTTGTATTTTTCTTTTTCTTTTTCTTTTTCTTCGTAGGTTAGTTTTCCAATCGGAAAAAACTCTTCTTCGTATTCCACAACCAAATCGGCAAGAAAATCCAACTCTATAAATTCGGGCGTTGTTGTCGGAGTTTCCTCTGTAACAATGTCCATAAGAGTTTCTATTCGCTTGATTATGGTTTCATATTGTGCTTTGGTTTTTATTTGTGTCATAATTTTTAAATTTTTAAACAGTTGAACAGTCAATATTATCGTATTCTTTGTGCGTTCCGATAAAACGTATAAAAACAATTTTTTGAATAAATAAAATTTTTGCAACTAAACGATAATTATTTCCTTTTATATTGAACACATAACGCTGATTACCAACGCTATCTACACTATTAAAAGTATTTTTAAGTTCGCTAAAATTTTTCCATACGGCTGATTTTGTTATCTTGTACCAATTTTCAAGTACTGTTTTTGTTTCTGGAAATTGCTCATAATAATCAACCAATGCGCGATGTGCAATTATTCTCATTTAATTCAATTTTTATTTTTGCAAAATTACAAAAAATTTATTAACCAACAAATTTTTTGTTTTTTTATTTTAAACTTCGTTTATTTTGCTATTTTATAGCAATAAAGACAAAACAACAGCGGTAATTCATTTTACCGCTGTTGTTGTCGTCAGAAGCAGGCTCTATTTCTTTTTTGCCGCTGTTTGACATTTTTTACTGCAATAACTTGCTTTTAGGTCTGCTGACGAATTTTGCGAATCAAACTGTTTTCCGCACCATTTACAACTTCTCATTGCCATAATAATTTTATTTTATATTAATTTTGCCTCCACTTTCGGCTTTCGGCTTCTCCGATTATCAAAATATTATTTTAAAAAGCAATACAATACTTCCTGTACAGGCAACGATTGAAACTGTGATGTTGCAAAACCTGTCCAGAGTATAGAGCAACGAAATTTCAAAAAGATTTACATTGCTGTTGCGCCAAAGCATACGGCGTGAAGTTACTTCATCAAAATTTACAAATGTATAATATGCCAGAAAAGCACTTATGAGGGAGGCAATAGAGAAGAGCCACCAAAACCATACGGTAAAATGGCTAAACATTGCTCTGTCAATATTAGCAACCCAATCCTTATTTTCTTTCAAAGCCCACATCAGCAAAATAACTCCGCCAAGCATCAAAATATATTTGCCGAATTGCAAAGTTCCTCTCTTTGTGGGAATGGTCAGCAGTAATATGCCAAACATCACAAGATATATGCTTCCTGCCTTTTCATTTTCAAAACTTGAAAAGACAAAAAAGACAATGCTTCCTACGATTGCGGTAAGCAAACACATCGCTATTTCAAAATTGGCAATAAGCCAGCATTTAAAAGTATCCATTCTTTTTATTTAGGATTAAAGGAATAACGCTTTAACGGAACTAATATGAGGACAAGAATTAACAATAAATACTGTTTCATTTTCTCGTTCAAAAATATAAATAGAGTAATTTCGTTTGTCATATTCAAAATTCAGTTTAATAATGGGCAAAATGTCGTGTTGTTCAAGAGAACAAGCAAGTTCTCCTTTATACATCTTTTTTCCCCATTCTGTATAAGCAGTTTCTCTATTTTGTTCAGGCAAGTATTGATATTTTTTCCCTATTTTATCAAGAATAGCGGAAACAGAAAGTGAATTTCTATCTATAATAGTTTCAGTTCTGTTTTTATTTAATTTCACAATACTATTTTCTAATTGAGCATTTGAAAAATTATTCCACAAAATTTTACTATAATCAGGCTGGTACTGCATATTATCTAATGAACTTGAAATACATTCATACTGTAATATATTAGTTTCATCGTTAAACTTTCTTATTGTTTGATAATATTTAGAATATATTTTTTTCTCGGAATTCCCTTGACTGTCAATGAATTTGATTTTTCCACTACCATTGCAATTTGAACATTTGCCCTTGTGCCTTTGTTCTCTACCATTAGCAAAATAACCCGTAACATTCAACTTGCTGCCTTCTCCATTGCAAACAGGACAAGCAACTTCTTCTTCACTGCTATGTGTGGTAACAGAGAATACTTTTTGTTCAATATTTTTATCTCTCAATGCTTTTTTAATGTTATTTTGGTCAATCTCATAAGGTAAATCGTATGGATTTTCAATAAACTCTTTCAGTGTGTTGCCTTCAGAAATTGTTGAGTTTGTTTTTTCGCGAACAGCCATTAAATGAAAAAACGCACTAACCCATATATAACCATTCTCAATTTTTGCATTTTGGGCTATTTTATCTAATTTTTTCAATACTCGAAAATCCTCACTATCTAACTGTTTTTTATTGCTATTGCTACTTATTATTTTAATCCATTCGTCAGCAGTTGTATTCTTAAAGTCAAATTTAGAAGGAATAGACAATTTGGGTAAATAATGAAATTCATTTCTAAAAAATTCATTTAAAACATTCTCTAACTCCGTATTCTTTTGTAGTAGAAAGTTTGAGTTGGAATTTTCAACCGTTTTATTCTCTGCTTTTGGTAATTCCTGCGGTTGAATATCTTTTTGTTCATTTTCAACCAAAGTTTTTTTCTCAACAATGATTTCTTCTTGTTTTATATTTTCAGTATGATTGATTTCCGAATTATTATTTACTCCTTGAATAAATAAACTAATATCTTCTTCTATTTTTGCTTGTACTTCTTCACTTTTGACTTGATATTCTGCAAAATCTTTTTTGCCAAGCCAAGTCCCATCTTCATTTAAGTCAAGTTTGGATAAAACTGAAATGTACAAATCTTTATCAGTTAGATTGTCATTCCAGTTAGTGCCAATGCCTTTGATTTCATCGGCTGCTCTTATTCCCCAATAACCTTGACAGGTTATTCTTATTTCCAAATTTTTAAATTTATCAGATTTATCATTAAACTGAAATCTTAATAATTTATCTTTCTTTTCTTTTATAGAAATTTGTGTTGTAATTGAATTTTCAAAACTCTTTAATACAATATCGTTATCAATACGATAATTTTTGAGTGTTGCTGCCATATTTTCAGAAATATTTGTTTTAAACCATTCTTGTGATAAATAATAACCGATTGTTGCTCGCTGTTCGTTTGATATTCGAGCAGAAGGGTGTGTAATGCCATAAACAGAAATAGATTTATTGTCTGTACAATGTATTTCACTTTTTTCTAACCCTTGAATAACTTTTGTATGATTTTCATTTTTTATAAATTTCAAAAAACAATTATCAATACCCAAGCAAACAATGCGTTCGGGCTTAATAATATTGAGAATAAGAAATTGGGTAAATTCCGCACATTTATCGAATACCTCTTGCCATTTGTCGAATGTCTGAAATTCGGAAAAATCTTTTGAATTGAAATACAAAATATTCATATACACTATATCTGAAAACATTTCTTTCATTGGGTCGTTTACAGATGTGGTTATTTTCAACTTCTCAAGAATATTCCATCTCTCTTTTTCATCATAATGTTTTCCTCCAAAATACCACGGATTTTGATGTACAAATACATCGACAGTCATTCCATTGGGTATTTCCCACTTTTCATTTTTATATTGGTCAGCATAACTGCAAACACCTGCGGGATTTAGTCCTAATATAAGCACTTTGGGACATTCTTTTGGCTCTGACTGAAAAGCGAAAAAAGACCTGTCAATTTTTGATGATGTTGTTTCAATGCAATAAGGCACTACCTCTTCTGCCCAAAGAGTAAGTTTTTCCTTGAAAGATTTACCTTCTAATTGTGATAAACTTAGTTTCATTATGTATTAGATTTTTAAAATTTTGCCTCCACTTTACGGCTATCGGCTACTCCGTTTATTATTCAAAATATTGACAATAAAAATAACGTGGAACTCTGTATCTGAATATCAGGTTACCACGCCTACGCTTTCCGATAAGACGTTCCACGCCGCACAAGCGGCGTTTCGCTATCTTACTCTTGAAAGCGTATCTCAATGTGGTAAAGTGATATTCAAGAATAACAGCAAATCGCTATTTTATATGTTTTTCCCGATAATTATCGGGAGTGCGTATTTTCTACGCTTTTTGTTTTTAACAAAGTGCAAAATTACAAAAAATTTATTAACCAACAAATTTTTCCACTTTTTTAATCGCCCTCTTCGAGCGTAAAAATTTCCTCGACAGGTTTTTCAAGCCGTCAGGCACTTTGTTGATATTCATTAAATTATTATCTTTGCAAAAAATTATTTTTAAACAAAAATGGAAATTTTTAAAACCAACAACAGCACTGAAAATTTGCGGGAAATTGCCGAAAAAGTGCAATCGGAATATTTTTTTCTTGTGCAGGAAAATGCGGAAATAGAGTTTTTGCCGAACGCGGCTGAAAGGTTTTTGCAGATTGCAAAAGAGACAAAAGCGGGCTTGCTGTACGCTGATTATTGTCAGGTTGATACCTTTTCCAAAGTTCAAAACTTTGGAAAAGTTTATGTTCCAACAATCGAATATCAAGCAGGCAGCGTGAGAAATGATTTTGATTTTGGCGATGTGCTTTGCGTGCAAACAGAGATTTTTAAGGAAATTTTGAAAAACGTAAGGGCAGGGCGCGCCCTGCCCCTACAATATGCAGGTTTGTATTTTTTGCGGTTGAAAATTTCGGAAAAGTTGCCGATTTTTCATATACCCGAAACGTTGTATTTGACAAAAAAATGTGTGGTTTCATCGGCAGAAAGCAACCAATTTGCGTATGTGAATGCCAACAACCGCAATGTGCAAATAGAAATGGAACACGCTTTTACGCAATTTTTGAAAGAAACAGGAAAATTGATTAATCACAAAAATTTGATTGAAATTGATTATCAAGCCCGCAATGACACTACTGACTTTGAAGTTGAGGCATCGGTGATAATTCCTGTGAAAAACCGCGAAAAGACAATCGGCGATGCAATAAAATCGGTGCTGGCGCAAAAGACAAATTTTGAGTTCAATCTGCTCATTGTTGATAATTATTCTGACGACAAAACGCCCGAAATCATCAAAAAATTTGCCGAAAATTCCCCGAAAATCATTCATATTATTCCGCAAAACAGATTTTTGAATATCGGCGGTTGCTGGAACGAGGCGATAAACTGCCAAAAATGCGGAAAATTTGCCGTACAACTCGACAGCGACGACCTTTATAAAGACGAAAACACGCTGCAAAAAATCGTTGATGAGTTTTACAGGCAAAAATCGGCAATGATAATCGGCTCATACACAATCGTGGATTTCGATTTGCAGCCGTTGCCTGCTGGCGACATCAAACACTTGGAATGGACAGCGGAAAACGGTATGAACAACGCGCTGCGCATCAACGGTTTCGGTGCGCCGCGAGCGTTCTACACGCCGATTGTGCGCAAAATCGGTTTCCCAAACGTGAGTTACGGCGAGGACTATGCCGTTGCGCTGCGCATTAGCCGCGAGTGGAAAATCGGCAGAATTTTTGACAGTATTTACCTTTGCCGCCGTTGGGAAAACAACTCTGATGCCAACATTGACATCAAAAAATTGAACGAATTTAATTTTTACAAAGATAAAATTCGCACAATAGAACTTGCTGCACGTTAATAAATCAAGGTGTCATTCCCGCGAAGGCGGGAATCCAATTTGTACAACGAAGTAAGGAGATTCCCGCCTTCGCAGGAATGACACCTCATTTTGTATATTTTCTTGTGAAATTTGTATTCAGTATTGGAAGAAAAATTGTAATTTTGCATTCTTATTAAAATAATATGGAACGAGAATTTTTTTTAGACGATTTAAACGAGGGAGTTACTCAGAAACTTTCTGAAAACTACACCGAAATTATCGGTGTTTTGGGCGAAAATGTGCAGCGCGAGGGGCTTTTGAAAACTCCGCGCAGAGTTGCCAAATCAATGCAATTTTTGCTTTCGGGTTACAGGCAAAACCCCGAAGAAGTGCTAAATTCGGCGAAATTTCACGAAGAATATCGCCAAATGGTGATAGTAAAAGATATTGAATTTTATTCGATGTGCGAACATCATTTATTGCCGTTTTTCGGCAAGGCGCACGTTGCGTATATTCCAGACGGCACGATTACGGGACTGAGCAAAATTGCCCGCGTAGTTGATATTTTCGCCCGCAGGCTGCAACTGCAAGAGCGGCTTACCACGCAAATCAAAGACTGCATTCAAAATACGCTCAACCCAATGGGCGTAATGGTGGTAATCGAGGCGCAGCACCTTTGTATGCAGATGCGCGGAGTGCAAAAACAGCATTCATTCACCACAACATCAGATTTTACAGGCATTTTCAAAAGCCAAAAAACAAGAGAGGAGTTTGTGAATTTAATTAGGTAACAGGTAACAAGTAACAAGTAATAGGTAACAAGTAACAGGGAACAGGGAATAATTAGGGGCTGCATTTTTTATTTGCAGCCCCTGATTTTTTAGTTTTTAACTTTTAGTTCAACGAACATTCAGCACTTTTACTGCTTCGCCTCTTACATTGCCTTTGTAGAAAGGTACTGCAATAAACAAACCCTCTTGCGGCTCTGCCGAAAGGCGCAAGCCCTGCAAGTTGTAATACTCAACGCGCTCAACTTCTTTATTTGCAAAAACATTTTCAATGCCTGCTGCAAATCCGCAATCTTGGAAATACTGATAATCATTGTCGCCTGGTTGCCAAACGCTTGTGGTCATAACGTAATGATTGCAAACAGCATAATCAAATGGCAGTTCGCCTGTTTTGTTCCAACCCCACTCTTGATTTGAAATAAGTTCTCCTGGTGGAACGCGATAAAAACGAACTTTGTCGTAATTGACACTTGGAAGCATAACAGAATATTTGTGAGCCTCGCT
>JAISKN010000174.1 GCA_031260925.1 Prevotellaceae bacterium
CTCGAAATCTCAAAAAGTTGTTTTTTCTCGCTTTCGGTGAGGTTTTCGTAGCCTGATTTACGGATTTTGTCAAGTATTTTGTCCATTTCAACGTTGTTTTTGGCGCGTTCAACATTATATTCTTCATCTGATTTTACATAATGAAATGTTGGTTTCGTTTTTTTGACTTTAAGTTTTTTGCTTTTGTCCAAATCAAACAAATCGACAAAAAACGAAATAATTTTGTCAAACGGGCGCGCAATATCAACATTTTTTTTGAGCAGCAAAAACCAAAGCCAACCAGCCAACGCACCGCCAAGATGTGCAATGTCGCCGCCGGCATTTTTGCCTGTGATGCCGAAAATGCTAATAACAACCGAGAAAATCGCAATGTATTTCAATTTTACTTCGCCGATAAAAAGCAGCCGCAGCGGCATATTCGGCACAGCAAACGCGGCAGCAACAATTATTGCAGTAACCGATGCTGACGCTCCGCAAAGTATCGCGTATTTGTCTGCAAACAATGGTAAAAAGTTGTACGCCAGCAAATAAAATGCGCCGCCTGCAATTCCGCCGAGCAGATACAGCCCGACAAGTTGTTTTTTGGAGAAATTCTGCAAAAAAATCTGCCCAAACCAAAACAGGCACAACATATTGAAAAACAGGTGCAAAAAGCCCAAATGCAGAAACATATATGTGATTATTGTCCAAATTTTATGCACAAAAATGCTCCATTTTGACGGCATTTGCAGGTAACTGTCTACCAACAGCATAAAATCAATCTTAAAAAGCGCGCAAAATATCGCTGCAAGATTGACTATAACATATATTCCCACATTAATATATATGAGTTGCATCAAAGCATTCCCATTCTGAAAAGGTTTTTTTAAAAAATTAAGCATTTTATTTTATTTAATTATTAATTATTAATGATAAATTATTAATGATTGAGAAAAATTAAATCTTCGTCTTTCTTTCTTTCTTGTGTCTCATATCTCATATCTTGTGTCTCATATCTTGTGTCTCATATCTTGTGTCTCATATCTTGTGTCTCATATCTTGTGTCTCATATCTTGTGTCTCATATCTCATATCTTGTGTCTCACATCTTATATCTTGTGTCTCACATCTCATATCTTGTGTCTCATATCTCATATCTTGTGTCTCACATCTCATATCTTGTGTCTCACATCTAAATTCTATGATTAAAAAGTTTTCCCTTGTGCCGCCACCAAAAAATCATTATCAGCCCGAAAAGCGCACCGCCGAGATGCGCGAAATGTGCAACATTGTCAAATCTGAAATTGGCAACGCCCAGAAACAGTTCGGCAACGGCATATAAAATCACAAAAATTCGTGCAGGAATTGGTATCGGAACAAAAATCAGCATCAATTTTTCTTTTGGAAACATAAATCCGAATGCAAAAAGCACTCCAAAAAGCGCACCGCTCGCGCCAACAGTTGGAATATGCAGCAAAATATTGAGTTTTCCCGCAAAGTTATCAGTATAATTTTTCCCCTGTTCCAAAACGCTCAACCCTTCATTTTTTATGTAATCCAAAGTTGCGTAATCAAGGTGTTGCATAATAGAATTAAACTCAAAATACCACACAATTTGTTGAATAATTGCTGCGCCGATACCCGAAATTAAGTAAAAAATAAGAAATTTTTTGCCGCTCCAAACGTATTCAAGCACCGTTCCGAACATATAAACGCCAAACATATTGAAAAAAAGATGAGTCAAACCGCCGTGCATAAACATATACGAAATTATTTGCCAGGGCTTGAAAAGTTCCGATTTTATAAAGTGCAAACCGAGAATTTTGTTCAAATCAAAGCCGAATTTAGTATCTAAAAGCCAAGTTGCACCAAGCATTAAAGTATTAATAATCAGCAAATTAAATACAATGGGCGGTACGTTTGATAAAAAAGAGTTGCGTGATTGCATAGACTTAAATTTTTTTGTGCAAAATTAATGAAAAATCGGTTGAATTTGTGTAAAAATTAGTTAAAAAAAAATTTTCAAAAAAAACTGCAAAAAAGTTTGTTTTTTATTTTGAAACATCGTACCTTTGCAGTCTCATTTGAGATTTTTAAATAAATTATTGTTTTATCTTTAAATTCATTAAACTATGAATAAAAATGAATTGGTTGGTGCTATTGCCGAAAAAGCAGGCTTAAGCAAAGTAGATTCCAAAAAAGCATTAGACGCATTTGAAGAAGCAGTTGTTGCTGCTCTTGCAAACGGCGAAAATGTAGCGTTGATTGGTTTTGGTACATTCTCTGTATCAGAACGTGCTGCTCGCACAGGCGTAAATCCTGCAACGGGTGCGAAAATACAAATTGATGCTAAAAAAGTTGCAAAATTTAAAGCAGGCGCAAAATTGGCTGCTGCTGTGTAATATAATACACGGTTTCAATAGCATAACATTCCGCAAAGAAATTTTGTGGAATGTTTTTGTAAATAGTTAAGAAGACAGAAGTTAAGAAGGCAGAAGTTAAGAAGACGGAAGTTAAGAATATAGAAGACAGAAGTTAAAAATACAGGTTTTATTGCTATTTGAGTAATATTTTTTTGCTTTAATTATTTAATTTCTTTGTTTCTATGTTCTTTATTCCTTGAAATTATAACTTCTTTATCTCTATCTTCTTGACTTCTTGAAATTATAACTTCTTAACTTCTGTCTTCTAACTTCTTAACTTCTTGTTAATTTTTAAAAATATGAAAAAACTCTTTTATTATTCATTATTCATTATTAATTGTTCATTAATTTTTTCCTGCACCTCCCGCATTGAAATAACTACTGACGATGCAGAGCCGAGACTTGTGATTTTTGGCGCGATGTCCGACAATCTGCAAAGGCACAGCATAAAAATTTCCTGCTCGACAGGCTATTTTTCAGATGAAGAACCGCCGATAATTGATAATGCAATCGTTACTATTTCATCTGGAAATGAGGTTTTTAACCTTAATTATTTGGATAGCGGCAGATATTTTACTGACAGTATGCGCTTTGAATACGGCAAAATCTACACGCTTGACGTTTATTTGGACTTTGATAATGACGGAATTAATGAACATTATCAGGCAAAATCTCGTATGCCGAAAGGTCCGCGTGTTGATACCATAATGTTGATAGACACGAATCCTGTTACATCGGAAAAACTTGATATGCCTATGCTGCTGATTTTCGGCGAGGTATATAAAGATGTGTATAACACTTTTTGCATTTATACCGCGAAAAACAACGAGCCGCAAGGTTTGTTCGATTATTATATGATGATGTCCGAAGATTTTATAAAAACGGACTTTGGAGTTTTCACGCTGCCCTATTTTGCGCGAGGCGGCATCGAAGTCGGCGACACGGTAAATTGCCGAATTGACGATTTGCCTAATGAATACATCAATATCAACGGCAACAGATGGACAAATGCCTACGCAAGTTTTTTGAGCCAATGCACATCGGAGGCAGGTATGAAAACGCCGTTTTTTTCGTCTCCGCCGGCAGAAGTGATTACAAATATTCGCTGCCTCGATGCCGATATTAAAGTTTCGGGCTTTTTTGCAGTGTTCGACAGAGGCGAAGATTTAACGACAATTTCAACAATTAATTTTAAATTTGGCGGGCAATAGTTAGATGCTACGCTGTTATACAATAGTTATACGCTTCGCGTTATACAGTTGTTATACAGTTGTTTAGCCGTATTTACAATGTTTAACTATTGTATAACAACTGTCTAACTATTGTATAACTATCGTATAACAACCGTATAACTATTGTATAACTATGTTTAACCATTGTATTATGAAACTTTCTACTGAAATAAAAATACAGCAACAGCAAATAATGAGCCGCGAAAGCCGATTTTTGCTGATTGGCTCGTGCTTTGCAGAAAATATCGGGCGAAATTTAAAAGATTTTCGCTTTGAAGGAATTGCAAACCCTTTTGGAATTATGTTTAACCCGATGTCTATTGCGCAATGTTTGGAAAAGTTGCTTGACGGCAATAATTTTGAAGAAAACGACCTGTTTTTTTATAATAATTTGTGGCACAGCGATTTACATCACGGCAGTTTTTCCTCTTATGATAAAAACGAGGCTTTGGGAAAAATAAATTCAAGTTTCTGCGCTGCAAAAAATCTTTTGCCCAAAACCGATTTTTTGATTTTGACTTTCGGCTCGGCGCAGGTTTATCTCAAAGAGGGTAGAGTAGCGGCGAATTGCCACAAGCAGCCTGAAAATATTTTTACCCGAAAATATCTTTGCGTTGAGGAAATTGTTGGAAAATATGTTGATTTATTTGAAAAAATATTAAAAATCAATGAAAATATTAAAATAATTCTCTCCGTTAGTCCTGTGCGCTATTTGCGGGACGGCGCGCATCAAAATTCGTTGAATAAAGCAACGTTATTGCTTGCTGTTGAGTGTCTTACAAAAATTTTCCCGCAGATAATTTATTTTCCCGCATACGAAATTCTTCTTGACGAACTGCGCGATTACCGCTTTTTTGCAGACGATTTAATTCACCCTTCGCCTCTTGCCGAAAAAATCGTTTGGCAGCGTTTTTCAGAAACTTTTTTTACAGAGGAAACAAAAAATTCTCTTTCAGAAATTGAGAAAGAGAATAAATTTGCAGCACATAAACCGCTGCATTGAGATTTTTTATAACCGCCAACTGTCATCGTTCGGATTTTCTCGGAATTTCAGCAGTTTTTCCACGTCATTTTCTTTGATAAAACCCTCTCTTGCAGCCACTTGAACAAGTGTATCAAAATTCGACAGGCTGATATTTTTTATATTTGCCTTTGCCAGATTTTCAAGTCCGCGTTTCATTCCGTAGGTAAAAATGCTCACTATCCCAAGTACGTCTGCGCCTGCGTTTCTAAGCACTTCCACCACCTCGATGCTGCTGCCTGCGGTCGAAATCAAATCTTCCACCACTACCACTTTTTGCCCTTTTTTGAGTTTGCCCTCAATTTGATTTTGCCTGCCGTGTTCTTTCGAGCCGCTGCGCACATAACCCATTGGCAGATTGAGAATTGAGGCTGCAATCGCCGCGTGAGCGATGCCTGCCGTTGCCGTTCCCATAAGCACTTCGGCTTGTGGAAAATTTTGTTTTACCAAATCAGCCAAGCCATTTTCAACATCGTTTCTCACTTTTGGCGCGGTGAGAATTAGGCGGTTATCGCAATAAATCGGGCTTTTTATTCCGCTTGCCCAAGTAAAAGGCTGCTCTGGGCGCAAAAAAACAGCCCCAATTTCAAGCAATAATTTTGAAATTTTTTGTTCCATTGTTTAATTTTTAAACAGTTTCTAATGGGGACTTCTAAAAATTAAACTTTTCAATATGTGATATAAAAACATCATATCGTGTCATTGCGGGCTTGACCCGCAATCGCTCGCAAGTATTTTTCAATCGATTGCGGGTCAAGCCCGCAATGACACAGAGGTTTTT
>JAISKN010000183.1 GCA_031260925.1 Prevotellaceae bacterium
ACAACAATGAAAAAAACATTTTTTTTATTTGCAACGGCAATATTAGTAACATTTTCCGCTTGCAACAATTTTAAAACCACCGCTGTTCTCAGCAGTGAAACAGACTCGTTAAACTATGCCTATGGTTTAGGAACGGGTGCATCTTTTGTTAGATACTTTAAAGCAGACACAACAAAAGCAAATTATGAAGCCTTTTTAAAAGGGTTCAAACAGGGGTTCGATTCAGTTTCCGACACAGAAATTGAAAAGACAAATGCCATTTTGTCAGGTATTTCTTTTAAAGAAAACTACAAAGACGGTTACCTCAAAGACAGAGGGCGTGTAATAGACAGTTCATTTGTTGCCAATAAAAAACTTATTGAAAAAACTGTTTTTGATATTTTGGCAGGCAAAGATTCTATTATCGGTTTTGACGCACGTACAGCGCAACAGTATATGTATAAACTGTACGCTCAACAGAGTGATTCCGTAAAGCAAAAACTCACTGCGGAACAACTTGACAGTCTGAATATTGCCTTTGCCGTTGCACAAAGCAGCGGTATCATTGCAAATGTTCCTGATTCTACAAAGGCTGATTTTATTAAAAATTTCAAAAAAGGATTAAAATTTACATCGGCAGCAAAGAAATACAACACATTAGGTTTTATATCTGCTATTCAACTGTACAAAGGTTTATTAACAGCAGACACATCTGTTCTTATTTTTAAACCAGAAATAATGATTACAGGTGTTAATGCAGGTTTGCTTAACGACCATACTATTTTCACATCTGAAAATGCGGCAGATTATTTTAATAAGCATATTATTAATAGAATGTTTGGCAAAAACAAAACAGAAGGAGAACAGTTTTTGAGTGAAAATGGAAAACGCGAGGGCATACAGGTTACCGCAAGCGGCTTGCAGTACGAAGTTATCCGTGAAGGCAAAGGCGTGAAACCGACTGTGCAGGACACTGTAAAAGTAAATTACGAAGGAATGTTACTTGACAGCACAATTTTTGACAGTTCATATCAACGCGGCGAGCCTTTTTCTTTTTCTGTCAATGGCGTTATCCCTGGTTGGAAAGAAGGCTTGCAACTGATGTCTGTCGGCTCAGAATACAAATTTTATATTCCTTACTTTTTAGGCTACGGCGAGCACGGCAATCAAAATCCGATGACGGGACAATTTTCTATTGAGCCTTATGAAACATTGATTTTTAAAGTTGAATTGCTTGGTGTTAAAAAATTTGTACCGCAAGCAAACATTCAAAATCAATCATTAATTCATTAAAAAGATAATTGAAAAATTAAAAAATCCTCGATGTTTAATATTTCGGGGATTTTTTTATTATGAATGCGAATCAGGGGTTGAAATGTGCCGTTAGGCACAAAAAAACATCAAAATATAGAATTTTAACCCCTTATTCGCATTATGAAATTAGGGATAATGGACAATAAATGCAAAAAAAATGTGTCATTCCCGCGCAGGCGGGAATCCCATTTGTTCAATGCAGTAAGGGGATTCCCGCCTACGCGGGAATGACACCTGATTTTTAGTTTTTAGTTCTTAACTTTTATTTCTTCAGTTTTATTTCCCCTTCGTTAGAAATTTCAATTACAGATTTCATTTCTGGGAAGTCGTTGAAAGTGAGGTTTTTAATTACTTCTATTACGCGGTTTTGGGTGTCGTATTGCACAGGCTCGCGGCGAAGTTGGCTGGTAGGAATTATTTGCGCTTTTAGAAATGTGCCGTCTTTTTGCGTGTAAATTTGAAAAAGCGGCGCAAGTCCATTCACGCCAGAAATGCTGACGCGCGCATAAGTGCAAAAATTGCCCATCGAATAGGCTATAAAACGGTTTTTATAAACCTCAATGCCGCGCGTAACGTGCGGACCGTGTCCAAGTAAAACGTCTGCTCCTGCATCAATCATTGAGTGGGCAAACTGATAAACGTTGCCGCGATTTTCGCCGAAACAAATCTCTGTTTTCCGCGTAACGTGCTGAAAATCTTTGCCTTCGCCGCCCGCGTGAAACGACACAATCACAATGTCGGACACTGTTTTGAGTTCCTGCACGATTTTTTGCGCCTCGTCAATTTTCCGCACGTCAATAGTGCCTGTGTTCGGAGCAAAAGCGCAAAAACCGTAACGCACATTATTAACTGTAAAAGTATCAACGGCGCAATCTGTCAAGCCTGCAAAATGTAATCCGTTGTCTTTCAACGCTTTTTGGGTTGATTTTCTGCCTATGTCGCCAAAATCGCCGAGATGGTTGTTTGCAATGCTCAAAAGGTTGAAACCTGCATTTTTGAGGCTTGCCGCGTATTTTGTCGGCATTCCGAAAAAGTAGCAGAGTGTTGGGTTTGAGCAACTTTTCACCTGCGACAAATTGTCTGTCAATGCGCCTTCGAGGTTGCCGAAAACTATGTCGCTGCCGTTGAAAAAAGGCAGCACATTTTTAAACAGCATCACAGGGTCGAAACTCGGTAAAAATTCGCCGTTTGGATACGCCGTTCCCATTTGAATATCGCCGACAGCAGCAATTTTTATTGTGTCAAGCAAATGTGAAATTTGAACTGTATCTACAATTTCAACTGTATCAATATTTTCAACAGTTATTGTGTCAAGTTTTATTGTATCGTTTTGTTGCGCAAAAGATTGCAAAAACGAAAGTACAAAAATTGTTACAAAAAAATATTTTTTCATTTGTTTAAAATTTACAAGAAGTTAAGAAGACAGAAGTTAAAAAGACAGAAGTTAAGAAGTTATTTTTAATTTTACATAATTATAATTTTATAACAAAGATAGATAAAACTCCGTATTTTTCATTCTACATTTTACATTAATCAAACACTTGCCCAGAATTTTGCGACAATTCTATCATTTTATCGTACTCTGCTGGCGTTAAATCAACAAAGTAGTAGTTTGCAGGATTTTGCACTGCGCCTTTAAAATGTACTTCATAATGCAGGTGCGGCGCGGTCGATTTTCCTGTGCTGCCGACAAGTCCGATTATATCGCCGCGAGTAACTTTTTGTCCTTCGCGCGCAAGAATTTTGCTTTGATGTCCATAAAGAGTTTCGTAGCCGAAGCCGTGATTGATTACAACGCAATTTCCGTAACCCTGCCGCCACCCCGCAAACGACACAGTGCCGTTGCCTGTGGCATAAATTTCCGTTCCTGTTGATGCGGTAAAATCCATTCCTGCGTGAAAGCGCGTAACGTGATAAATAGGGTCATTTCGATAGCCGAAACCTGATGCCATACGGCTCAAATCTTTATTCATAATCGGCTGAATGGCAGGAATGCAGAGCAATTTTTCTTCCTGTTTTTTAGAAAGAGTAAAAAGTTCATCGTAAGATTTCGACTGCATATAAATTTTTTTTGCCAAATCGTTTGTCTTTGAAATTGCAGTATTCATCAGTTGCGAATTGCTCATATTGCCAATATTTTCGTAGAAATCGGCGTTTCTCGAATTGCGCTCAATCGGGTCAGCCTGAAAAATTACTCGGTAAAGATTATTGTCGCGGTGCGTCATATCTGAGATAACTTTTCCCATTTCATCAACTCGTTTGTCGAGCATTTCATAATTATTTGTCAGCACTGCGTTCTCTTTTCGCAAACTTTTTTCGAGTGGAGTAGGAAACAGCCGTGCAATCACAAAAAAAATCAAAATGCCGAAGAAAATGCTCGTAAATGTATGAATACCAATGAGTTTAATAATATGAGAAATAGTCGTTTCAATTTTTTCAAACGACAAAGTTTCCTTATTAAAATGATATTTTGCTTTACGAGCCATTTTTTTTTTAACTGTTTTTGGAATACGGCAAAATTAATATTTTTTTTGTAATTTTGCAACTTGTAATTTTTTGAAGAAAAAGCAATAAAAAATCTATTTTGTAAGTGCAATAAAATTATTAACGTAATACTTTGCGTCTTTGCGTTCAAAATTTATATTTCTTAACGCAAAGGCGCAAAGACGGAAAGCCGCAAAGAAAATATAACATTAAAATATTTACATTACTTATTTCAAAAAAAATAATTTAAAATTTACAATTAAAAATTTACAATTAAAAAATATGACCTCAAAAGAAATCAGACAAAGTTTTTTGGACTTTTTTAAGTCGAAAAATCACCAAATTGTGCCTTCCGCACCAATGGTTATCAAAGATGACCCTACTTTAATGTTCACAAATGCGGGAATGAATCAGTTTAAAAACATCATTTTGGGCAACGACCCGATAAAATTTCCGCGTGCTACCGACTCGCAAAAATGTCTGCGCGTTTCGGGCAAACACAATGATTTAGAGGAAGTTGGACACGACACCTATCATCACACAATGTTTGAGATGCTCGGAAATTGGTCGTTTGGCGATTATTTCAAAAAAGAGGCGATTTCGTGGGCGTGGGAATATTTGACCGAAGTGCTGAAATTGGACAAAAATCGGCTTTATGTTACCGTTTTTGAAGGCGAAACCTCCCCCCTGCCCCCTCCAAAAGAGGGGGAGAGTGCAAACTTTCAAAATTGCACAAATAATGAAAATTGCGCCACTCCCTCCCCTTCGGGGAGGGTCGGGGTGGGGTTAGAACGCGACAACGAGGCAGCATCGTTTTGGCTGCAATATTTGCCCGAAAGCCGCATTATTAACGGCAACAAAAAGGATAATTTTTGGGAAATGGGCGACACCGGACCTTGCGGACCTTGCTCGGAAATCCACATTGACTTGCGCAATGATGACGAACGCGCCAAAATTGACGGCGCAACGCAAGTGAATAAAGACAACCCACTCGTGATTGAAATTTGGAATCTCGTTTTTATGCAATATAACCGCAAGGCTGACCACTTGCTTGTGCCGCTGCCCAACAAAGTTATCGACACAGGAATGGGCTTTGAGCGGCTCTGTATGGCTGTGCAGGGCAAAAAATCTAATTATGATACTGATGTTTTTACGCCGATAATTAAGGAAATTGAGAAGATTACGGGGTATGAATATGCTGTCTGAACTGTGATTTTAATGTGATTTAATTGATTAATATGAATAACTTACAATATTAACATTATGGACATTATGACTATTTTAGGATTTTTAGGTGCTGTTTTTTCAATTTTGTCATTTTTTATTCCAACAGAATGGAAATCAAATAGCATTGTAAATATTATGTTTGTTTTAATTATTGTAATATTTTGTTGTGTTATTCTTTACCAAAATAGCAAGTTGAAAAGAATAACACAAATTTCTAAATATGCAGAGCAATTAATTAAAAAAAGATACGCTTCTTATGGACGAAAGGGATATATTCAGGCAGTTATTACATTTTGTGAGCAATTTAAAGATTTATATCCAAATTCTTTTGAAAGAGCAATGAATATTTTCAATGAATACATCAAAATAAAAGATACTATTAATTATGAAGAATTAGAAGATGTGTGTAATCAGTTAGATGGAATAATAGATGGTATTGCTATATTTAACAGTGAAAAATAAAATCACAAAAAATCAAATAAATCACTCTAAAATCAAAGTTCAGACAAAAATCTTATGATAAAATCCGAAGAAATAAAAAACTATGGCAAACGACATAAAAAATAATTTACCTG
Source organism: Prevotellaceae bacterium (assembly GCA_031260925.1). Lineage (GTDB taxonomy): Bacteria > Bacteroidota > Bacteroidia > Bacteroidales > Paludibacteraceae > F0058. The sequence continues at coordinate 5,580 of JAISKN010000183.1, forward strand.
TTGAATATGCCAACAGTGCTGATTTGCTGCAAGATGCGTGTGTGATTATTGACAATGCGCGTAATGCGGCATACCGTGCCGTAAATATGGCGTTGGTGCAGCGAAATTGGATGCTCGGCAAGCGTATTGCCGAAGAAGAATTGCAGGGAGAACGCCGTGCAGAATATGGCGCACAGGTAATAAAAAACCTTTCAAAAGAATTGACTGCTATTTACGGAAATGGCTTTACTTACGGCAGTTTATATATGTTTACCCGTTTTTTCAAAGCATTTCCAGAGATTTTTTACACAGTGTGTAAACAATTCGATGATAGTGAAAATTCAAACATTTTCCACGCATTGAGTGGAAAATTCGAGATTTTGGACACAGTGAGTCCAAAATCTTTACCAATCTTAACTTGGTCGCACTATCGTACTCTTTTACAGGTAGATAATGCAGAGGCGCGTTATTGGTATCTCAAAGAAGCGGCAGAGCAAACTTGGAATGTAAGGACATTGCAGCGCAATATTTCATCGCAATATTATCATCGTTTGTTGTTGTCGCAAAACAAGCAGGCGGTAGAAAGTGAAATGAAACAACTGACATCTGCTTATAAACTCGATAAATTGGAATTTATCAAAAATCCTGTTGTGGCAGAATTTCTTGGACTTGCGCCGAACTCCGACTTTACAGAATCGGAACTCGAAACAAGCATCATTTCAAATTTGCAAAAATTTTTAATGGAATTGGGCAAAGGTTACGCTTTTGTGGCGCGTCAGCAACATATTCACACCGAAAAACAGGATTATTTTATCGACCTTGTGTTTTACAACTATTATCTGAAATGTTTTGTGCTTATTGACTTGAAAACCAACAAGATAACGCATCAAGATGTTGGACAAATGGATATGTATATTCGTATGTATGACGAACTGAAACTGACCGAAGGCGACAATCCAACTATCGGAATTATGCTTTGTGCCGATACAGATGAAGATATTGCCAAATATTCGATTTTGCACGGCAATGAACAACTTTTTGCTACTAAATACAAAACATTTCTTCCGTCAGAAGAAGAGTTGCGTAACGAAATTGAACGGCAAAAACAGATTTTTTATTTGCAACAGCAGGAAAATAAAATTTAAAATAAATAAAATATATATGAATTCAGAAAAAAATCAACAGGAACAAATCAACATCGCAATGCGCGTCATTGCAGACCATATTCGTACAATCGCTTTCTCAATCGCAGACGGACAACTGCCGAGCAACGTAA
>JAISKN010000185.1 GCA_031260925.1 Prevotellaceae bacterium
TTGGTTTCATTGTTTTTTTAGACAATAGACAATAGACCGCTTCGCTTTTAGATAATAGACGGCTTTGTCTTATTGTTATTGTTTGTCAGTATTTTTGTTTTATAATGTTTTATTGACAATCTAATTCATCAAATTCATATTCTTTGAAATCTTCAAGATTGTCAATAAAAAGTTTGCTTGAAGATATTTCTTTTGCCGTTAAATAATTCAAAATTTGCGCTTTATGTACATTTTCTATTTTGCTGACGTATGGATTTTTTTATTATTGTTGGAAAAACAACAGCAACCATTTTTTGATTGCTGTATTGCCATAATATTTTTTGTTAAAAATCACGACACAAAATTAAATATAATTCTTCAATCTACAAAATTTAACCGCGTTTTTTGTACAATTCAAAAAAATAATGTAATTTTGCACTTTCAAAAGACTAAAAAATATAACATAAAAATTTTGTCCTTTGATACTTGATGCGAATATTAATTAAAAAAAATAAAACAATGAAACAAAATAATTTCATTCAAATTTGCGTAATTTGTGCAATTTCTATTTCGATATTTTTTACATCGTGCGAAAAACCAACAACGATAGAACCAGAGCCGTTTGTACCTAATGAAACGGTAAATTTAACAGGCGGCAGTGTATATACTGATATATATGGAAATTATTATCAAAACAATACTAATAATTGTTACATAAGTATTACTAACAATGATGATAATTTGTATAATAATATTGCTTTGGATATTGTTTCTATACCTTCAAATGATAAATTGCCAGCAAATGGAAAATACAAGTATCAGGAATTTGATTTTAATACCGATAACAGCACAAGTATGCGCAATGCAAATACTTTTGGAATAAAAGGATTTACATTTAAAAGCCATTATTCGTATTTTGCCAGCAAAATAATATTTGCAGAACTTAATGTTTCAGATGCTGAAAATGGAAAAAAATACGAACTAAATATAATTGGAAATGTACCTGCATACGAAACTGATACATTTAAAATTTCTTTTGTTTTTGAAGGACAAGTAACTGTAATTAACGACAACAGTTCTACTACTGCCGAACAATACTTTGCAGATGAACCAAACACCCCAACAACAATTACGCTCAATTATTCAGACCGTGACGACATAGACCACGGACACGGGATAAATAATGTGAATTATGTTAGATATTACAGTGGTGGTGCGGTGTCTATGCAAAATTATGATTGGGATAACTTTACTTTAAAGGTAAATGCAGTCTTACTTTTTGAATATGACGGAGAAACGCTTGTAGAAGGCACATATAATATCACTTCTGCACATTTTATTGATTGTAAATATGGTATGGGTGGTAGTTATGTTATTTCACCCAATAGGTATTGGTTGATGTCAGGCACTTTAACAGTCAGTGAAAATACAGTTATTTTGAATGCAATAAGTTATTTCGGCAGTACAATAAATGTTACATATACAGGCGAAATATATTGAATGCCATTGATAAAACATTAAGAAGTAAACCCACTTGGCGCAAGTTTGAGCATAGCGGTAACTTGTGCCTGCAATAAACAACCAGCGGTAAAAGAAATTTTATCGCTGTTTTGTTTTGTGTTCTTCTGCTGCCTGAAAGGCAAATTTATTTCAGCCCAATCGCAAAGCGCAGCGGCGCGTTGGGTATAATATAACGTAATGGCGTAAAAAATTATGCTGCCCTTTCAGGGCGCAAATGGTGGGTGGCATCAATTACCCAATGCGTTGCATTGGGCTGAAATCTATATGGCTTTCAGCCAAAAAAACAGCGGTAAAATCTTTTTTATCACTGTGTTATAGGGCTTTAACTTTACCAAAGTTTAAAACTTTGGTAAAGTTTTTTTTAGTGTGAGGTATTTTTTCTCTATTTTGCTTTTTATAAAATATTTTCATACTTTTGTATTTGGTTTAATTTTAAAATAGGCAAAAATGAATAAAATACAGTTGTTTCAAAATCAACAAATTCGTTCAATGTGGAGTGAAGAATTTGAAGAATGGTATTTGTCGTTGGTAGATGTTATACAGGCACTTACAGACAGCGTTAATCCGACAGATTATCTAAAAAAATTGCGCAAACGCGATACAATTCTTGGCGATTACATAGGGACAAATTGTCCCCAGATAGCAATGCTCACCGAAACAGGAAAATTGCGTAAAACACTTGCAGCCACTCCAAAACAACTTTTTAGAATTGTTCAATCTATTCCAAGCAAAAACGCCGAGCCATTCAAACTTTGGCTTGCCGAAGTGGCAAACGACCGCCTGAATGAAATACAAAACCCCGAATTGACAATAGACAGGGCTATGCTTGCCTATCGTGCGCTCGGTTATTCGGAAGAGTGGGTAAATACACGCCTGCAATCTATTCAGTTTCGCAAAGAATTGACTGACCAATGGAAAAAAGCGGGTGTAAAAGACGGTTTGGAATACGCCATTCTTACCAACTTGATGACAAAAGAATGGAGTGGAAAAACTGTTGCTCAATATAAAAGTTTCAAGGGCTTGAAAAAAGAAAATTTGCGCGATAATATGACAAATATTGAACTTGCACTTAATATTCTTGCCGAAGCATCTGCCACAGAAATAAGTAAAACAAAAGAGCCGATTGGTTTCAACCAAAGTCAGGGAGTGGCATTAGAAGGCGCACAAGTTGCCAAACAAGCCCGCCGAAACATAGAAAACCGAACAGGCAAATCGGCTGTCAGCCCACTCAACGCAAAAGAATTGCAAGGCAGAATGAAAAATAATTTGCTTCCCGAAACTGATTATGAAAGTATTGAAGAGTAATAAATGTAAAAGTTTTGAACTTTGGTAAAGTTGTTTAGCGTAAGTTGTTTTTAAAAATTAATATTATACTTTTATTTTTTATGTTCGTGTGGTCAGTGTTGTTCGTGGTTTTATATTATTTGTTCGTTGCCAAAAAAGTGCATTTGTCCAAAACCTCAATCATATCAAGCGAAAAAGCGTGCGGCATTCCTTCGCTTTGTGTCAAGCCTGCATCGAGGCAGCGCATCACTTCGGCAGCCTCGTAATTGTAGCCGTTGCCGATGTTTTGCACGGGAATTTTTGTGCGATTGCCGTGATTATCGCGCAAGGTGATTGTGGTCGGCGTATGGAACGAGCGGTTTAAAATCAACGCGCCTTTTTCGCCAAAAACCTTTGCGTTATTGTCCAAACAGGCATCAAACGATGATGATAACTGACTGATTTCGCGGTTTTTATGGCAAAACGTGAAAACTGCCGTACTGTCCGAGCCTGTGGGCGAAAGCAGCGACATCACCTGAATTTTCTCAGGCTTGCCGAACAGGTATATTGACAGGAAAATCGGGTAAATGCCAATGTCGGGCAGCGAGCCGCCGCCGAGTTCGAGCGCATAAACGCGGTCGTTGGGGTCAAATTCGCGGCGGAAACCGAATGAGCAGTTTAGCACGCTGATTTTGCCCAAAATGCCGCTCTCTACCTGACGTTTAAACTCAATCATTGACGGAATAAATCTACTCCAAAGTGCCTCCATTAAAAACACTTTGCGCTCTTGCGCCGTTTCTATCATCGTCTTAACTTGCTGAAAATCAGACGCAAAAGGTTTTTCGCAAAGCACAGCCTTGTTGTGTTCGAGGCAGAGCATTGTGTGTTCAAAATGCAGATTGTTTGTTGTTGCAACATAAACAATGTCCAAATTTTTGTCCTCAACCATTTGATTATAAGAGTAATACGCTTTTTCAAAACCATATTCGGCTTTGTAATTTTCCGCGCGCTCCTCCGAAGTCGATGCAATGGCGTACAGGTTTGCGTTTGGCAGCATTTTTAAGCCGTCAATAAATTTTCGGGCAATTCGCCCCGCTCCGATTATTCCCCAATTATATTTTTTCATTTTTATATTTTTTACTGAATTAACATATTCTTTTTTTGAATTAAGCACTTAAATAAGCCTAAAAAGTTAGGTGTCATTGCGGTTCTGAATCAAGTTCAGAATGACAACCCGCAATCGATTGAAATATAGCACATTAGCGATTGCGGGTCAAGCCCGCAATGACACGAGAATTTTATTTTTATTGTCAAATTACAATGTGCTATTTTTGTAATACATTGAAAATTAAGCATTTAAGGCATATTAATTATATA
>JAISKN010000266.1 GCA_031260925.1 Prevotellaceae bacterium
TCTAAATAATAATGCGGTTTAAAATGTCTGAAAACACTTCCTTTGACTTTATAAATTTGAACTTCGATTGTTGGGCGTTGCCGAAGGCAGTCGCGGGCAAACCGCGCCTCCGAAGTGTCGTAAATCCAATCGGGCTGCAGCCATTCGATAATATCGTAATGGCACGACAGCAACACGATTTGTCCGCCGCCGCGCCGCCAAGATTTAGCGAACGCCTGTGCGCCGATTTTGGCAATTTGGCGGTCGATAACAGAGGTAAATTCGTCAATAACAGCGTGTTCGGGTTGCTCTGCAACCAAACGCGCCAAACCTGCACGGAATTTTTCGCCGTTTGACAAAACGTGAAATGGGCGTAGCCACGCGGGAACATCGCCCAAACCGACAGTCGACAAAGCAGCAGTAACGGCGTTAAAATCGCCATCAGGCGCAATGCAGTCAATAATTGGCTTGTCGGCACTCCAATTAGAATATAAATCATATATTCCATTGTCGAAGATTTGACTACCGATTGACGTTTTCCCACTGCCCGAAGGTCCAACTATCAAGCCAATTTTCCAATCGTTGTTTTCAATCGGTAAGTCGGCAACGTGCCGCCAATTACAGCCGCTTTCAGCATTGAATAAACTCTTTACTCTTGCAGCGCGGTAAGAGTTAAAATCCGCGCAGTTGTGGTTGATTTCTACTTTCATACCGTTACAACTTTTAAAGTTAAACCTAATTTCTGCAACATTTCATAGGTTTGCTGTTGCTCTTTTTCGTCTGCACAAATGGCGATAACTCCGTATTGTGATTTGTAGTTAAATGTTTTTTGTTCTACCATAATTTTTTGTTTTTAATTATTAAATATTTTTTTGTACTTTTGTGGTCTCAACTCAAAATAGTGCCCGCGCACTATCAAAGGACTTAGTCCTTCGGTAGTGCGCGGGCACTCGTAAGTATTTTTTGGCAAGAGTTGAGATGTTTGCCAAAGGTAGCCGTGGGGCTTTTTTATTGCCCCGTAATTGCTTTGTTTAATTCCTGTTTAATTAACTCTTCTACTTGCCTTTCTAATTCTGCCGATTTTCCTATAAAACGCCGTGCCTTGAAATGCCGATTATAGCGGCGTGTGAATGATTTTACTTGACTTTCGCCAACCGTATGCGCTTTTATGCGCTTTGACGGCACGTTAATTGTTCTGTTTTTTGTGGTAAAAGTGAATGCTTTTCGTTTGTAACCTTTTACTTTATGTGCCTTTCTTGTGTGAGATTTCACGGTTTCTGTACCTGAAATATTGCCTCCCTCATTGTGAATTTCTGCATAAGGCACATCAGTTCCAATCGTTACCGAAGTGGGTGTTATTTTGATTTTTCGGATTGATTTTTTCAGCCGTCCCGATGCCACAAGAGTAGAACCTTTCTTTTTGCGGGTTTTTGCCCACGGCTCCGAATGCGTATCGTGCCAATCCTTTTTTACAAAACGTTCTTTTGAAAAATTGACTGCAAGCGTTGCAATTCGTTGCGGCAGCGCATTCATTGCATTGTTGATATTGCTTATTATTTTGTCTAATTTGCTCATTTCATTAAGTATAAGACATTTCTACATTTCTAACCGCACGCATACAGGCATCAATAAACCAATCTTCTATTTGGCGAGCATCCATTTTTTGAAGTGATGTGTTTTGAGTATTAATTCCGCCTTTGTTAAAACTGTCAATATTAACTGTAATATTGCGTATTTGTTTGGCTGAACCTGTAACCGAAGTAACGGAGTTGCTGAGATTTGAACTCTCGCCTTCATTATTATTGTTCGTGGTTGTAGTTTTTACATTTTGTCCACCATTTGTTGCCTGCGACCAAAGATTCCACCCATTATTGTATATTTTATCTAAATACTCAAATTTTCCTCTTGCAAAATCTGAATTATAGGTGGTTTTATTGTCTTTATACTCATTTAAATCTTGGAAGAGAGGTCTATTAAAATCCCAAAAATAATTGCCATAGGTTATATTATTCAATTCTTTTAAACTGTTAGTCAATTCTTGTTTCGCTTTTTCACGGGTGGCAATAATTTTCCCCATAAAATCCTGCATATCTTTTTCATTAAGAGTTGCAAAATCAGGTTGAGGAAATTCTTCCATTGTTCTTGTTACGCCTTTATTATAAAAAGTTTGCTTACGCTCAGATTGATTTTTCGTATAATTCCAATTAATTTTATCCAAATTATAAACTGCCGCTTCTTTTATTTTAATAGAGAAAGGCAGCCACGCCTCTGCAAGTTTAATTGACAACGTATTTGCCTTGTTTTTCATTGTTTCGGCAATATAATTTAAATCGTTTTCCGTGAAATCTATTGCTACTTTTATATTAAGTTCCTGCTTTTCAAAATCGGAAAGCGTTGTTTGCAGTTGCCCTGTTTTGTCGGTTGCCGCCTGTATCATTGCTACAAGTCCCTGCGAACCTGCAAACTTATTTTTGAGATTAATAATACTTTTATCATCTTTCAAAGACACAAATTTTTTATTCAATTCAAGCAGCAATTTATCGGCTTGTTTGAACTGCCCATTTGACTCGTACATATTAATGCCAACACTCTTAAATGCCTTGATAGTAGATGCTTTTGTCAAATCGTCAAACAGAGATTTTGTTTGAGTGGCAGCAATATTTGTATTTTTTGTTGCAATGGTAAATAATGAAAAAAGGTTGTTTGCCGCCTCAAAGTCCTGCATCGCCGATTTCACACTACCCGCATAAACCGATTGAACACGCGCCAATTCGTCAAAAGAAACCACTCCGACATTCATTGTTGCGTATGCAGAGCGGTTAAAAGCGTCTAACTTATCAGCACCAAAACCGAAATTTATCATTGACTTTGACGTGCCTTCAATGTAACTGTTGAAATCTGCCTGCATAAGCCGCGCAAATTCGCCCTGTTTTTCAACTATTTTGCGTACTTCGCTGCCATATTTTCCCGTTGTACTTTGCACATCATTAAATGCGTTTGCAGTAGCAATAGCATCAAAACCCTTCTTAAAAGAGACATCTAACACGCTTTCTCTGAGTGCATTTATTTGCTCTCGGCTTTTATCAAGATTAAGATTTGCAAGATTGCGAAAAGCGGTGTTGAAGTCGGCTGCTTTTTGCGTGGCAGCCGACATTCCTTTTTACAAAGCAAAAACGCCCGCGCCTGCTAATGCAAGCGGGTTTTTCAAGAGCCGCAAACCTGTACTTAAACCGGGTATTTCGTCTGCCATACTTTTGAAAGATTGGTTAAAAGATGCTTTGAGTTCAGCGAGTTTAAGTTTCATTTCGCCGACATCTTTACCTACCTTTGCCTTTGCCTCTGCAAGTCCCGATTTAATCTTATTTTTTAACTCTAAAATAAGTTCTATTTTTGCCTGTCCTGTCATATTAATTGTGTTTTTTACCCCACCGCCACTGATTACCTTTTACCGCTGCAAGTTTTTTTCGTAGTCTTCGAACGAAAAATCGGTGTTCAGCGTTTCGACCATTTCTGAGAATGATACCATTTCGTCAATGGGACGGTTGAGAAATGCAGTATAAACCTGCTTGAACTCCTCGTCTGTGAAGTTTTCCTCTTTGGGCTTTTTTGCCTTTGCGAGCATACTTTGCAGGGCTTTTGCCT
>JAISKN010000287.1 GCA_031260925.1 Prevotellaceae bacterium
CTGCAATAAAGTGCTTAATTGCAACGATATGTTCTGTCTTTAACGGTTCGCCCGTGTAAGTCCGCACAGAACGGCGGTGTTGAATGTTTGTTTGAATATTCATTTTTTTATATCTTAAAATTAATTCTATCAACTAATTGCAAAAAATAATCTGTACTCCAAATATCCATTTCCGAAGGATTTTTGATAAATGGGCGGACATCGTTTTTTATTGCACGCAGATAACGCAGATTTAACGGATTTGCACAGATTTTCCCGTTTTTGTCCCGCAGGGACAGCACTTTATTAACCGTATGCTTTAGCGTACGGACAAGCAATCACCTCCTCACGCTAAGTCCCTGCGGGACAATGCGTTGCGAAATATAAGTCCTAATAATGCGATTTGTTGCATTACTTCGTGTAGTGCATTTTGCGTTTCTTCTTTCGTTGTCGGTGAATATTGCGACAGCATATTTTGGAAAATTGAGTTGGGCATATTGTTTTATTTTTTATTCTTTGTCTTTTTTCTTGATTTGATTTTACCAATGCAATAACGCCATAATGACCAACAAATCTCTGTCAGTAAAGTAATAACCGCTGTCACAAATAGAGTTATTAGAATAATCTCTTTCCTCTTGACAAACCACCAAAGATTTGTTTTGTCTTCACAATAATATTTATCGGCATCATTAACTTTTTTGAATATTTTATAAATTTCCTCATAATCTCCCTGTCTTTTATCATTATATTCTATTAGTTTATTTATTCGTTGAGAAGAATTAACAAAAAAGTCAGGATGTTCCTGTATAGATTTTTGAAACCAATAAGTAATAGTATCTTTATATTTTATATATAAATCATTTGTGGCAAAAATAACATCTTGCGAAATCCTACGGCTGACTATTTTTAGGATATTAACCATACTTGTATCAGGAAGCCAAACTGCACCAACAGCATATTCGTCTTTTGCAACAGATTCTTGTACAAATTTATGTTCATTGGTAAAAAATATTTCTACATTATTTAACTTACACCAGCAAGGTTCAGTTATCAATTTTAATTCATATAATTCATTTATTGCATAAGTGTAACCAGCAGTTGATTTTTTATTGACAAAATAAAACCGTTTAATATTTTTAAAATCTCTTTCAAGATTTTCGATTTTAGAATCTTTACTTGCAATAAATGCACAATGATAATACCCATCGGATTCGTCGCCAATTTTTCCAACTACGAATAATGGTTTTATTTTATCTCCTAATTCTTTTTGCGTAGTTATATACTTCGTTGGAGAAAACTGTCCAATTACGGAATGTTCTGTCAGAAAATTATCATCATCATTATATCCAGTATGACGCATATCAACATCTTTATAATCGTTTTGCAAAGAAGTTTCTTGAACCATCTTTTTCAATAACTTATTCAAGTTATTATCTTCTTCTTCAATGCCTTCGTGTGAAACAATCTTTATGTGTAATGTTTCTTTTTTGTTATTTTGTGCATTTAGAAAATTGTACGCACAGAATAAAATTACGAGTATTACTATCTTTTTCATATTTATTATTGTTTAATATATTACCTAATTATATCTAAATCAATATTTAAAAAAAACAAAGTTAGTAAAATTTTGATAGATAATCGAGAAAAAGTAGAATAACTATCAAAATTCTGCTATTTTTATTTCACAAAATTCTTTTTATTTTGAAAATGAATGCCAATATGTCCAATTCCAAAAATGCAAACCGAAATTATTAAAACTCCAACTTTTCCATAAATTCCCAGCAGCAAAAATGCCAATACAGGCAATGAGGCAAGAGGAACGGGAATAAATGCAAAATTGCTGTAAAAATCTTTCATTGTGCGTTTCGATTTGAAATACCTTAACCAGCATATTTCATACAAAACTAACAACAAAAAGGAAACCGCAAGCCAAACAGTCCATAATGAATTTTTTTGAAAATTAAAATCACTGAAAATCAATGCAAAAAAACATACGCACATTTGCCCAATGCGTTCAAATATCAACAAAAATTTATTTTCTTTTGCTGCCGTTTCTTCGTATTGTTTTGGTTTGTTTTTTGTCCATATCAAATTTGGAATAATCAGCATCAACAACCAAACAAGTCCTATGTACGAAAAACCAAAATTTCCTAATAATTTCATTTTTTTAAGTTATAATCATATTAATCAAAATAATCATTTTAAAATCACAGTTCAGACAATTTACTAAACACCAACGCCGTATCATTTCCACCAAAGCCAAAAGAATTTGATAAAATAGATTTTAGATTTTTAGACATTAGATTATTAGATTTTAGATTGTTAGATATTAGATTATTAGATTTTATATTTTCTGCGTTTTTATCTATTTGTCTATCATCTAATTGTCTAATATCTAACAGTCTATCACTTACATACGGCTCAAAATTCAATTCGGGCATTTTATTTTCAAAATTCAGATTTTCGGGAATGAAATTATTTTGCAGCGCGAGAATGGAAATCACCGCCTCCACGCCGCCTGCCGCGCTTGTGGTGTGTCCTGTGAATGATTTTGTGGAACTTACGGGCGGAACGTTGCTGCCAAAAAGCCGCTGAATTGCAGTGCCTTCGCTCAGGTCGTTGTTGCCTGTGCCTGTGCCGTGAGCGTTGATATAGTCGATTTGTTCGGGCGCGAGATTTGCCGTTTCCAACGCCTTTTTCATTGCCAAAAACGCGCCTTCGCCTTCGGGAGACGAGGCGGTTTGGTGGAACGCATCGCAGGTATTGGCGTAACCCGACAATGAGATTTGAGATTTGAGACTTGAGACTTGAGATTTTGGAGTACCTGCATTTGTCTCATATCTCATATCTCTGTACTCACATCTCTGCATAACGACATACGCCGCGCCTTCGCCCAAATTCAGCCCTGCGCGCGTGGCATCAAAGGGGCGGCATTTTTCTTTGTCCAAAATCATCAGCGTATTGAAACCGTTGAGGTGAAATTTGGTGATACACTCTGCGCCGCCTGCCACCACAATATCGGCTCTGCCGCTTTTGAGCAGTTCCGCGCCGAGAATAATGGCGTTGGCAGCCGAACTGCACGCCGTAGAAATGGTATCGACCTGCGAAAAAATACCAAAATAATCGGCAATCATTTCGGTACACGCACCGCAATCGTGCGCCGCAATGTAGTCGTTTTTGGTATCGTTCTCCAAAAAATCGAGGTAAAATTGCTCGCTTTTGTCCATTCCGCCTACGGTGGTGCCGTTGATAAAAGCGATTTTAATGTTTTGTAGGGGCGCGATTAATCGCGCCCCTACGAGTGCCTCGCGTACCGCCAACATTCCCATTAACGAAGTTCGTGTAGTAATTTCATTTTCAGGGATTTGCAGCAATTTCATCATTTCCTCATTGGTCATTTTTACTTCGCCAACGGGAAATTCGGCGTGCGAAGTTTGCAGATAGCGCAAAGGTGCAATGCCGCTGCGTTTTTCGCGCAACGACACCAAAATTTCTGCAACGTTATTGCCGATTGCAGAAACTATGCCCATTCCTGAAATTATGATTTTCATTTGTAATTTTGGTAGAAAGTCATTGGTAGAAAGTATAGAGTAGAAAGTATAAAGTCAGGTGCAAGTTACCAACTATGAACTCCCTGTCTTTCTACTTTCTACTATTAACTTTCTACTTATTTTGTGCGGTTTTCTGCAATATATTCTGCCAAAAAGCGAACAGATTTAAAGATTTCCTTGCCTTGCGCAGGGTCTTTGAGTTTAATTCCGTAATTTTTTTCCATCAGCACGATAAGTTCGAGCGCATCAATAGAATCCAAGCCCAAACCTTCGCCGAAAAGCGGCGCATTTTCGTCAATGTCGGCAGGTTTTACGTCTTCGAGGTTTAATACTTCAATGATTTCTTCTTTTAATTTTAAAATTAAATTTTCCATTTGTTAGTTTAATATGTTGATTATTAATATTTTATGATTATGATTTTTTTTCAAAAAATGAATGCAAATTTACAAAAAAATTATGAGATAAAAATAGTTTTAACTCATAATTTCAAATTATTGATAATCAGATATTTATTTTTATTAAGGAATATAAAATAAACAACTTATCACAGTTAAATTCCTTCGGAATTTGTTTTTATAACACAGAGTTCGCAGAGAACCACAGAGTTACACAGAGATTTTTTTGTTTTTTTTCGCAGAAAAACTCTGTGTTCTTGTATTTTTTTCTCATTTTATCTTTTTTAGTTCACAGAGAAAGAAAAATAAATTTTTCTCTGTGTAACTCTGTGGTTCTCTGTGAACTCTGTGTTATAATGTATTATATCTTATTTATTTTTTGTTTCTAAATCTAAAAATTTAATTTTGAAACGAATAAAATAAATTTGACGTAATTCCTAAGTCAAACCGTCCGTCTGAAATTGATTGCGGAAAATCGTTTTTTAAAAAATTAAGTTCAAATATGCCTGAAATAATAATTCTGTTCGGCACATCGTCAATTTTGAGCAGTTGAGTGCGTTTGAAATGCAATTTGCCGTTCAAAATTTCAAGTATTTTTTCATCGTTACCGTTAATCATTTTTACAACGCAATCGTCTGATTTTAAATCAATTAGCGTGTTGTGCAATTTCAATAAATCGGTGTAAATTTCAATATTTTCAAACGGAAAAATAAACGCGAGCGTCATTGGTTCGCGCTGATTATTTACTGACGAAATTCCGTTTAAAAAGAATTGCAGAGAGTCGTTTCGGTAGAGGATTTTGCAGGGGACAATGTCGTTTGACACCACAAAATAACCGCGTTCATAATTCGCGCCAAACGAATTGTAGCCCCATTCGGTGTAAGCGGGCAATTCGATATTTTCTTCATCGGGAATAAAAATCGTTTTGTCCAATTCGCGCTCACTTGAACACGCCGAAAGCACAAGCGCAAAAATTGTGATTAAAATAAAATATTTTTTCATAATGTTCTGTATTTTAAGAAGTTAATTAATCGTCAATGTAAGTGTAACCGAGTTTTGTTTTGCCGACAGGAATAAAAAATGTCGTCTGCAAGCCTAACCCGAATGGAAAACTTTGCTCACTAAATGCGCTGTATCGTTTTCCTGACACCAAAAACGGCACTTGAATTTCGATGCTGCCGAAAGGGTGATTCATTCTGCCAATTTTCAGCCCAACGCCAATGTAGCAATAACCGCTGAAAATATCTGGCTTTTCGATTTGGCTGTTGATTTGGCGCGAATATTTTTCCATATTTTCATTGTTAAAGTCAATATTTGTGTGCGAAACCGCCAAAAAATTGACTTGCGCGCCGACTTTAAAATATTGCCTAACAAATAAATCGCTTTTGCTTGTGAAAATCTTTAATTCAACAGGAATGCCAACATAAAAATTTTGCTGCCATATATTATTGATTTTCACATAGTTAGCAGAATTTTCGGTTTCATCAACTTTCCACAAAAAATAATTTTTATCGGAAACAAAGCCGTCTTTATTGAATAAAAAACGCAATCCAGCCGCTAATGCCAAATTGTGATTTAACGAAAATTCGGGTTTTACGCCAAAATAATACTGTTTGTAACTGCGGTTATTAAGCACAAAACCGCAGTAAAAATCGCGGTCTTCAAAGGGATAATACGACTGATTTTCGCGAAGCATTGCAGGTTTTACGGTTTTGCCTTCAAATGTGGATATCCCCGCCTCAACTCCCAATCGCAATCGAGGAAATTCGTGTGTTTTCTCAACTCCTTCATTTTCCTCTTGTGCAAAAATCTGCCCAAGCGCAAAGGCTGCAAAAAATAAAATTGTAAATAGTTTCTTCATTTTTGTTAAAAAATTAAGTGATTAATTTTGAAAAAAATTCTATTACTAAACAAGACGTAATTTTTTAAAAAATGTTGCAACAAAATAAAATATTTAACTATATTTAACTACATCAATAGATTTTCAGGCGTAAATCCCAAATCTTGAACATCTTTTGTAACCAAAAACATTTTGACTTCAAAAATGTTTCCAAAGTTTTCGAGCCAAGCCACCAACGCAAAAGTTAAGTCGTTGTGTTTGAATGTGTTTTGTGTTGTTTGGAAAATCTGTTGCGGGTCAAAATTTTCGGTAATGTAAAACGCCGTTTCGCCCAAAAACTTGTTTCTAATCGCAATTTCGCCTGCTGCAACATTCGGCAGGGTATAGACAAAAAGTGCGGGCGAAGGAAAATAGTTGTCGTTTTGCTGAATTGTTGCCTGATATTGCGTGTCAATTTCCAGTGAAGACGAGCGGTTGAAAAAAATAACGGCAACGTCTTCGCGCCCTGCACTGTCATTCCCGCGAAGGCGGGAATCTCCTGCAAGAATCACCTCCGAAGCCACAAAACCGAGTTTCGACAAACCGTCCATTTTGAAAAATTTGGGGTAATCAACCTCCAACGAGCGATAAAACTCGGTGATTTCCGCCGAATTTTGAAATGATAGATTGATATGGTTTTTAATGTATAATTGCATTTTAAATATAGATTTTTAGATATGAGACCGCTTCGCTTTGAGATATGAGACTGTTTAGATTGAAATTTTTGTCTTATAATCTCATATCTCAAAGTCTCAAATCGTATTTTTTTCAAATAATAAAACCGTATTTACGCCGCCAAAACCTGAAAGCATTTTTATAAAATATTTTTTGTCTGTTTTTTGAATTTCTGTTGAGACATTTAATTGATTTTCAAAGTTTTGCGACTTAAAATTTAATGTCGGCAAAATGATATTATTCTGCAATGCTTTCATTGAAATAATGCTTTCCAGCACGCCTGCTGCGCCGAGCGTATGCCCAAAAAACGGTTTTAGCGAATTAACGGGAACATTTTGCAAGCCAGCGCGAAAAATTGCCTGCGCCTCCATTGAGTCGTTGTAGGGTGTGGCTGTGCCGTGCGCATTGATAAATGCAATTTGCTCTGTATCAATATTTTGCAGAATATTTTTCAATGCTCTGTAACTTCCTTCGCCAACCCTTGACGGCGCGGAAATGTGTGTTGCATCGTTGCGGATTGCACCGTTAATTAGTAGAAAGTCATTAGTAGAAAGTAGAAAGTTTGGGGTGTCAGTTTTTGGCTGGTGTTCCCCAACTTTATACTTTCTACTCTCTACTTTATACTGAAATATCATTGTTGCTGCTGCCTCGCCCAAATTCAGCCCGCAACGCTCTGTGTCGAATGGCTTGCATAGTTCGGGCGACAGTGCCTTGAACGACTGAAAGCCCGAAATAATGAACTTCGACAGAAAATCTGCACCGAC
>JAISKN010000047.1 GCA_031260925.1 Prevotellaceae bacterium
TAATTACTATCATTTTTTTGTCCGCAACTTTGACGACAGCCGTTACAGGTGCAGGCAACAAAAGGAGTTAGCCGCTTTGAGCAGAGAGCGCAACACCGTGATTTTAAGTGTTTTAGCCAATCAGGGAATAACCACAGGCGAAGTTGAAAGAATAAATTTGAATGATGTTGATTTAACAAAGGCAACTATAAAAATACGGGGCGGACTGCACAGCAACGAGCGAATTATACCGCTCACAGCAACGCAGATAGGGCTGTTTATGAATTATTTGCAGAACACGCGCCCGCAAATTGCAGAATATCAAACAAAAGAAAGTGAAAAATTGTTTTTGCTTTTACCAAGAGGCAGCAGCAAAAAAACAAGCAGCAGCAAAATGGGCAATGTTTTTACTCGGCTTGAAAAACAATTACAAAGCATTGATAAACAGTTTTTTAACTTTATACAGATACGCGCCTCTGTTATTACTTTTTGGCTGAAAACTTACGGCTTGCGCAAAACGCAATACCTCACGGGACACCGCTACGTCAGCAGTACAGAGGCGTATCAGCAAAATAATTTAGATAATTTGATTGACGATATAAATAAAATGCACCCTTTTAATTTATAAGTTTTTATGAGAAAAAAGAAAATTTACAATATTAATGCGAGTTACAAGGCAATTTTAGCCGAATACGAAACTTGGATTGACACATTGGGTTTCTCACAATGGACTGTAAAAAGTTGCAAGTTGTGCGTACAGGAATTTTTGGAATGGCTTGACGAAAAGCAAATAAACAGTGTTAAATTGCTGACAAACAAGCATATAACTGATTATCATAATTATTTAGAAACACGCCTGAACAGGCAATTTAAAGGGCGATTATTAAGCAATGCGTACCTGAATAAATGTTTTGATGCTGTTGATAAATTTTTAGAATTTTTACATAATTACGGTGTTGTAAATGCACCTGCGCCAATAAATCGCCGTTTTGTAATGACTGAACAGGAACGAATACTTAAAATCGAAATTCTTACGCAGGCGGAAGTAAAAACGCTAATTGACTGCATACCGAACACATACACAGGCGGTTATTTTGCGCACCAACAACCAAAACATTATGAATTAAGGTTGATTTTTGCCCTCTATTACGGCTGCGGACTTCGGCGTTCAGAGGGCTGGAACTTGCAAATAAAAGATGTTGATTTTGAGAAAAAGACAATTTTTATACAGCAGGGAAAAGGGTATAAAGACCGCGTTGTGCCTATGTCAGCGGGCGTTTATAACACAGTGCAGGACTATATTTATAACTTCCGTTCTCGTTTGAAATTAGACCACAACCGCCTTTTTATCAGTTGTTTAGAGGAAATGCGCTTGCGCCTTAAACACCTGCAAAACGTCTGCGATGACGAAACTATAAAAGCAAAACGCCTTACTTTGCACGGCTTGCGCCACTCAATCGCAACCCATTTACTCCAAAATGGAATGAGTTTAGAGAATATCGCGCTGTTTCTTGGGCATAGTTCCCTCGACAGCACGCAAATTTATACGCACTTGATTTAGTTATGTGGTCTTGGACAACCTGTGCGGGCAGAGAACAAAAATGTTCTCTGTTTTTTTTGTTGCTTTTAATGCTGAAAAATAAATAATTGTTGTTGTTTTGTATGTTAATAAATTTTTGTATTTTTGCACTTTAATTTTGAAAAATGACCGCCGAACAAAAATATTATGCAAATACCTTTCTTGTGGTAAATCTGACCCTGATTTTTTATTGTGAAAATCGGCGTAGATACACATTGTGGGGGCAAGTAGTTTATAGTTTATAGTTTATAGTTTGTAGTCATTAGTTTATAGTATGGGGGCAAGTATTTTTAACCTTATTATCAAAAATAAAATAAAAATAAAAATAAAAAAATGAACAGTTATAGTTATACAGATTTTAGAAATTTAGCGGCATATCAAAAAGCATTTGAGCAGGCAAATTTTATTTTTCAAATTTCTTTGATTTTTCCAAAAGAAGAACGTTATTCTTTAACTGACCAAATTAGACGTTCTTCAAGGTCAGTATGCGCAAATTTTGCAGAAGCATATCGTAAAAGAGAATATGAAAAACATTTTTTGATGAAAATAACAGATTGTTTAGCAGAAAACAGCGAAACATTAGTATGGTTAGATTTTGCAATAAATTGTAAATATTTGTCGGAAGAAAATTATCATATTGCAATAAAACTAAACGAAGAAACGGGGAAATTATTAACTTTTATGTTCAATAACCCATACAAATTCGGAGTTAAACCAATAACACGACTACCTTAAACTATAAACTATCTACTACCAACTATAAACTAATGAAGACCATCGTAATTTTGGGACCCGAATCTGTGGGGAAAACCACGCTTGGAATTGAATTGCAAAAAATTCTCGGCGCGGTATTTATACCCGAATTTGCCCGTGAATATGTTGAGCAAATTCACCGTTCTTACACTTATGAAGATGTGGAACTGATTGCAAAACAGCAAGTTGCCGACTTCAAAAAAACGGTTGCAGAAAATTCTGAGGAAGATTTTTTGATTATGGATACATATTTGATTGTTACAAAAGTGTGGTTTCTGCACGTTTTTGAGCGTTGTCCTGCGTGGTTGCAGCCAGAATTGGAGAAATCACAAATCGACCTTTTTTTGCTCTTAAAGCCTGATATTGAGTGGCAAGACGACCCCGTGCGTGAAAATCCGCACATCAGAGAATACCTTTATGACTGGTACAAGCGCGAACTCGACACAATCGGCGCGAATTACGCGGAAATTGAGGGATTGGGCAATATTCGCACCAAGCGCGCAATGAAAGTTATTCGCGCAAATTTCCTTTCATAAATTAATGAATACTTTGCGTCTTTGTGCCTTCGCGCCTTTGCGTTCAAAAA
>JAISKN010000127.1 GCA_031260925.1 Prevotellaceae bacterium
GGTCAAGCCCGCAATGACACGATATGTTCTTTTTATGCCGCATATTGAAAAGTTTAATTTTTAGAACTCCCCAAATGATTGAAAAGATTATCAAGAAACAATCTTGATAATCTTTTTAATCTTAATAAAATCTTGGTTCAGAAGACAAAAAAAACAACTATTGTAATTGTCTAATAAAAATTGTACCTTTGCAGAAAAATAAAAAAATGGAAACAAAAACTTCAATTTATGGAAATTTGCCGATAAACACATTATTTACCAATAAAATGTTGTTGAGTGTTGCGATGTCTAATCCTCAAAAATCGCTGAAAGATTTACGAGGCAAAGTCAGTTTTAGCGAAAATTACGATTATAAATCAATGCGTGTATAAATAGCAAGAATTGTACCTGAATTGTTGCTTTTAAGTTAAAAGTTAAAACAAGAAAACGTGTTAGGTTTCAAAAACCTGACACGTTTTTTTTTAATTTTATAACAATCAAAAACAGGTGTCATTCCCGCGCAGGCGGGAATCTCATTTGTACAATGTAGTAAGGAGATTCCCGCCTGCGCGGGAATGACAGGTCTTTTTATTTTATAACCTAATTAATAACAATCAAATTTAGGGAATAATCTGCAAACAGGAACTCCCCCTCTCCATTTGGAGAGGGGCAGGGGGTGAGGTAATTTTAAAAGAATTTCACAATATTGCTGTTGTCGCTGCGTTTGTCGTATTTGAGGTCTTGCAGCAGAGAGGAGTTCGCGCCGATTGTTACCATAAACGATTTGTAGTAGCCGACAGGTGTAACAGATGCCGACAGATGCCAGCAGTGCAAATCGCGGCTCATATTGAATGTTACCTGTGTAATCTGCACTTTTTTTAGCAGTTGCAGCGAGGCTGTAAAGTTGAATTTCCAGTTCGCAGTCGGGTTTATATAGCCGTTAATCGAAAGTCCGCCGCCGTTGAAATCGCGTTTGTAGTCCATTTTTTCTTTGTCAAACTCTGTTGTTTTCCCGTAGCCTAATCCCAAACTCAACGACAAACTCCATTGAATATCAGCCTTTTGGTAGCCGTCTAAATCTTTTTCGTCTTTCTTTTTATCTTTTTCCCCCTTTTTTTTGTCGGCAAAAGGGTCTTCTTTCATTTTTTGCTCTTCGGTAAGAAAATCCTCGTCATTATAGTTGTCCATATTTTCCTCATCTTCAACATTTTCTTCCTCTGTTTTCTTTTTATCTTTTTTCTTAAAAGTATTGTTATTTAATGTGTATGAAAATGATGTGCTTGTGCCGTTAAACCACGGCGCTTTGCCGTGGCTTGAACGCAGTTCGTTGATTAACACAGGGTTTCCATCGTCATTCAAGCCGTACATATATGGGTTGAATGTGGTTGAAAGGTTGAGCGTGTAAGATTTTGTGATTTTTATTCTTATGCTTGCGCTAATATCGCTGAGGCGCAGGCTGTCTTTGGCAAAATTGTAACTTGCACCGATATTGAAATTGTCAATCAGCGACACCGTTTTATAGACAGGAATATCTGTCGTGTCTGAGGCGGCTTTGTCTATCACCTTCATTTCGAGGTTGTTGTCGAGCCTGAACGACATCATTTGATTTTCGCCCACAGAGGGCGCGCCTGCGTATGGCGAATATTGTACTGTTTCGCGCCTGACCATATTTTGCGCCGTCTTGTCAATGATAATTTTCTCGTAAGTTTTGTAAAATTTCCACATCGGGTCGCCAAAATCGGGTTTGTAACTGTACGAAATAGACGGCGTAAAAACGTGCCTTATATCGCCAATTTTCAAAGCATCTTTTATCTTTTTTATTGGAGAATAAAAGCCGTACATTTTTGTGCTGATGCTCACGCCCGCGCTCAAATCAAAAGTGTGGAAAAACCCGCTAACTGTGTCTTTTTCAATCTCTTGCGCTATCGTATTCCAATTTTGTTCTATCTTGGTAAAACGAATTTTGCCCGAATAACTTACGCTCGGATTAACCGTGATATATTTAAAAAGCGTGAGCGGCATCGAAATTTTCGGCGAATAATCAATACCGTTGTTCCAGTCCCTTGCAAACGAAGTTTTGAGAATTTGACTTTCTTTAACATTACTTATAGAATTGTTAAAAGAGGCAGACATAGAAAAAGTAAATTTCTCATAAAATTTCTCTTTTCCAACGCGGTTTTTCTTTTTCAAAGGGTAAATTTGGCTTAAACTTGCCGAAAAATTTGGTAATACCAGCGAAAGCGTGGAGTCTTTCATTCGCTGATTTACGCTTGCATTGATGTTGAAACTGAACGGACTTTCGGGAAAACGCTGCGCATAGTTGATAGAAGACGCAGCCTCGTTTTGCGACTGTTCCACCGCGTTGTATATGTAGCCAATCTCGTTTTTGTTGTAGCCGCTCGTTTTGAAATCTACCGATGCCGAAAATGTTGAATATTGGCTTGCCTTTTGGTCTTGCGAATGTGTCCAGCGAATTTGAAAGTTTTTTGCGGCACTGTAATCTGGCATATCTTTTTCGCCTCTCACCGTATTTGCGTAAGAAATATTGATATTTCCGCGAAATTTGTACCGTTTTGTGTAGTTGCTTTGCAAATTCAGCCGCCACGAGCCTTTTGTGTAAATATCGCCTGTCAGAGCCAAATCAAAGTAGTCGCTGGCAGCAAAATAGTAACCGCCGTTTTTGAGAAAAAAGCCGTTTTCCAATTCATCGCCGTAAGATGGCATAATAATTCCTGACGAGTATTTTGACGTGAAAGGGAAAAATCCGAACGGCAACGCCAGCGGCAGCGGCACGTCTTCAAGCACCATATATGCAGGTCCAGCAGCCACATAGCCGCCGGGCTTGACTTTGCCCTTTGTCAGTTGCAGATAAAAATGCGGGTGGTCGTGGTTGTCGCAGGTGGTATATTTTCCGCCCTTCATATTCATAAAACCGTCAGCCGTTTTTTTGGTTTGGTCGGCAATGATATAGCCGTCTCCCTCCTGCGTTTTTGCTCCGCGAATATAGCCTTTTTGCGTTTTGAAATTATAGTTTATCTCTTTTGCCTCATATTCTTGCCCGCCGTCTTTGAATACGGGCTTTCCCTGCAATTCGCCGAGCGAATCAAGCACTCCTGCCGCGTGCATTGTGCTGCTGTCCATTTTGATAGAAACAAAATCTGCTCTTACCTCCTTTTGCTGCGCCTCTTTGTAAATAACAACGCCCTCTTTATACAGATGAACTCTGCCGTCTCCAAAAATCACAATGGAATCGGCAGCCGAAAAATCAACAGGATAATCAAGTGCATTACTGTTCTTTTTCTCTTTTTTTAATGATAATGAATCTGTTGATATACTGTCTGTTACAACTGAAATTGTATCTGTTTTTAACGTATCAACAACCATACTGTCGGGCAACGCCAAATCCTGCGTTTTTTCTTGCCCAAACATATTTTGAGATAAGAATAAAAACGCGGTAAGCGTAAATATGGTGTGAAAAAGTTTGATTTTCAATAGTTTAGGTCTTTGAATTTTTATTTTTTTGAACAGAAAAAATCAATCTGCAAAGTTAATCAATTATTGTCAGAAATTTAAGAAAAATAATATTGAAAAATCATAAATTAACATAAAAAATGTTTTAGCAGACAGAATGATAATTTTTTTGAGGTACTATTAAAATAAATTTTGGTAGTAACTAAAAAAACAGGTGTCATTCCCGCGCAGGCGGGAATCTCCTTACTTCATTGTACAAATGGGATTCCCGCCTGCGCGGGAATGACAGGTTCTGTTATTTTATATTCTGTTTATTTAATTGTTTTTCTATTATCTTGATAATTTTTTAAAATTAATAGACCTCAAAAAAATTATTAACCGATAAAATGAAAAAACGCAGATAATCAAAACATTAATTATCTGCGTTTTATCTATTAAATCAGCGTTATCTGTGTGCAAAAGACTATTTGTCTTCATAATGCCCAAATGCTGCAACAACCAAAACGGTTACAATATTTTCGTGAATTTGATAAACCAATCGGTGCTTATCTGAAATCCGCCTCGACCAAGTCGGCGTTTCATAATATTTCAACTGTTCAGGTTTGCCTGTGCCTGTTTTTGGGTGTCCTTTTAATTCTTCCAAAAGAGAATGAATTTTTTTCAGAAGTTTCTTGTCCCCCGACATTTTATATTTTAAAATATCGTTTTTGGCGGTTATATCTAATTTTACTTGGTAAATCATAAAATTTCGGCGAATAGTTCTTTTTCCAATTCTGGCGTATATTCAATTAATTCTGATTTTCCCTGTTCTATATTTTGAACACGTCCGTCAATCATAGCAAAATAGGCATCTTTTGAATAAAGAGTTGGGTCTGTTTCATTTGTTTTTTTTATGGCAAAACGAATTTTCAACTCTTTCAAAAGCGTCTCCAACAAAGTGATTTGGTTGGCAGTCGTAGGGTATGCAATTACTGTATTCATTTTTTTAATGATTAAATTTTTTGGAATTAGTAACTAAATATAGATATTACGTTATTTAAGTAATTTTTTATGGATTGCTTCGGAAATACCTCGCAATGACGTATCTCTTTGCTGAAACAACTTCCGTCATTGCGAGGTATTTCCGAAGCAATCCAGAGTTATTATAAAAATGCCTTTATCTATACTTATTTAGCAATTTCAAATTTTTGTTAAAAATCTGCGTAAATCTGTCTAATCTGTGTCATCTGTGTGCTAACTCACTCATTATTCCGAATACAAATAACGGTATTCCGAGCTTTTTTCGGGATAGTTAATATCTGCTATTTTTTCTGAAATTAACTGTTTTTGAGCGTTATAAGCGTAAATTGTACGTTGTGTCGGCGTTGTTGCGCTGCTGTTTCCAGTCAGTTTTTCAACGAGATTTCCGTTGCTGTCGTACTTGAAACTGCTTTTGCTCATCACAAAATACTCCGAAATCGGCGCGTTCCAGCCGAATATATCTTCCGAAACTTTTTGTCCGTTTTTAAAAACGGTAACAATTTTTCTCAACAAAGTCCAATCTTCCGTTTTGCCCGCATAGTTGTTGTACGAATAAACCATCTCGATGGTTTTGTTTTTTTCGTACATAAATTCGCTGCGGTAGAGCGGTTGCCACGCATTTTCATACGCAGTAAAATTAGAAATCGTTGTCTCTGCAAGTTTGCCGTCTGCATATCGGTATTCCGTTTTTTGCGACTGCGCCCAAGCCTTTTCGGAATAATTCCACGAGAAATTGATTTCCGAAATCACTTTTCCGTTGTTATCATATTGATAATCAACTTTTTGGTAGTTGCTCCAAGTTCCATCAAAACTGTTGAGCCGTTCCGTAATTCTGCCTGTCGGGTTTGCTCCGAAAAGCGTTATTGCTGCAAAAACCGCAGCCGAAAATAACATTAATCTTTTCATTTTTAATAATTTTTATAGGGTTAATAATTGATTAAATTTTCTGCAAAATTACAAAATTAATTTCAATAATAAATATTTTTTCTATTTCCTAAATTTCAATCAACTTTCAGCACTACTGCGCTTCTGCTTGGCAAATAGAGTTTAAGCCATTCATTTTTGACATACTCGCTCGGTTGCGTGTGGTGAATTATGCTGTCGTCTGCCAAGCCGAAACCGCCGAACTGTTCCGCATCTGTGTTTAAAACTACCTTGTATGCCCCTTTTTTAACCAAAATGCCGTAGTCGGTAAACGATTTTGTTGGGTGAAGGTTGAAAACAAAAAGCAGGTTTTTTCGTTTGAAGGCAAGCACTTTATCGCCCTCGTTGTCGCAAACATTTTCAATAGGAATTTCGTGAAATTTTCTAACAGATTTCAGCAATTCCATTAAAGCGTTGTCGAATTTATTGAGATTATAGTATAAAAGTTCCTGATTATCAGCCAAATCCCACTGCCGTCTTGCGTATTTGCAACTCCAGCCGTTGCCTTCGCGCGGAAAGTCAATCCACTCTGGGTGTCCAAATTCATTTCCCATAAAATTCAGATACGCGCCGTTGATTGTTGCTGCCGTTATCAGCCGAATAATTTTGTGCAGAGCAACCCCGCGCGAAACGGCAAAATTTTGGTCTGACTTCTGCATATGCCAATACATATCGGCATCTATCAGGCGGAAAATTATTGTTTTATCGCCCACTAATGCCTGGTCGTGGCTTTCTGCGTAAGAAACCGTTTTTTCTCTGTATCTGCGGTTGGTCAGTTCCCAAAAAATATGCCCAGGACTCCAATATTCATCGGAAACTTCCTTGATATATTTTATCCAAAAATCGGGTATGCCCATTGCCATTCGGTAGTCAAAACCGATGCCGCCGTCTGCAAACGAGACGGCAAGTTCAGGCAAGCCGCTCATCTCTTCGGCAACAGTGATTGCGTTTTCATTAACCTCGCGAATAAGTTTGTTTGCCAAAGTCAGATAGCAGATTGCATCGCCGTCCTGATTCATATTGTAATAATCGTCATAACTTGTAAAGTCCGCGCCAAGACCGTGATTTCGGTAAATCATTGACGTTACGCCGTCAAATCTAAAGCCGTCAAAATTAAATTCTTCGAGCCAATATTTGCAGTTTGAGAGCAAAAAATGCAGCACTTCTGGCTTTTCGTAATTAAAACAAAGCGAGTCCCACGCTGGGTGTTCCCGCCGATTTCCGCCGTGAAAATATTGATACGGAGTGCCGTCAAACCTGCCCAAGCCCTCAACTTCATTTTTCACTGCGTGCGAATGTACAATATCCATAATCACCAAAACATCGTTTCTGTGCGCCTCGTCAATAAGTTGCTTTAACTCGTCAGGCGTGCCAAAACGCGATGACGGCGCAAAAAAACTTGAAACGTGATAGCCGAACGAGCCGTAATACGGGTGTTCCTGAATTGCCATAATTTGAATGCAGTTGTAGCCGTCTTTGATAATTCTCGGCAGCACATTTTGCCGAAATTCTGTGTAAGTTCCCACTTTTTCCTCGCTGGCAGCCATTCCAATATGGCATTCGTAAATCAAAAGCGGCACAGTTTTCGGCAAGCAGCGTTTGATTTTGAATCTGTACGGCTCATCTGGCTGCCAGACCTGCGCCGAGAAAATTTTTGTTTTTTCGTCTTGCACCACGCGCGTTGCCCAAGCGGGAATGCGCTCGCCTGAGCCGTTTTGCCATTTAATCAAAAGTTTGTACAAATCGCCGTGATTGAGGACTTTGTCGCCAAGTTTGAGTTCCCAAACGCCGTTTTCTAATGGCTGTAAGGCATATCTTTCGTCTTCTTCCCAATTATTAAAATCGCCAATCATATAGATTGCCGTTGCGTTCGGCGCCCATTCGCGCAAATACCAGTTCCGCTTTTCTTTATGCAAGCCGAAATAAAGGTAGCCGACAGCAAAATCGGACAGTGATTCCTGTCTGCCTATTAACTCTTTTTCTCTGCGCACTGCGTAGTTGTGCCTGCCTTCGAGCGCAAGTGAATACGGCTCAAGAAATGCGTCCTGTTGAATAATCTTTAATTTACCCATAAAATTATTGACGATTTTAAGATTACAATTATTTTTTACAGAAATATTCCAAAAAATCAGGCAAAATTACATTTTTTTTACGACATATACAAAAACAGAGCAAAATTAATGCCTTTTTTCATAAAAAAATAAAAAACGCTTAAATAAAACATAATAAACAATAAAGATACCTGTCATTCCCGCGCAGGCGGGAATCCCATTTGTAAATTGCAGTAAGGAGATTCCCGCCTGCGCGGGAATGACACCTTTTTTTTAGTTATTACCAAAATTTATTTTAATAGCACTTCAAAAAAATATTAACCAAAATGTTGCTTTATTTTGACAAATTTTAGTAATTTTGCGAGTTAAAATTATTTCTTATAATATGAAATCATTTTTTATTGGCATATTGCTTTTTGTATCAGCCGCTTGCTGTTTTGCGGCGGACAATTTGGGGGCTTTGTTAAATCAATTAGACCAAACGATTGCCCAACGCCAAACTTATACAGATATTCGAGAACACAGAATTCTCGAACTGAAACAGATGCTCAAAACGCCCAATATTTCTGACGGGCAAACCTACGAATTAAATACTCGGCTGTATAGCGAATACAAAACCTACAACTGCGACTCCGCTTTTTATCACGCCGAAAATGCTTTGCGCATAGCAGAACTTTTGGGAAAAGAGCATTTTATAAATGAGGCGAAATTGAATAAAATTTCCGTTTTCAATGTTATTGGAATGTACAAGGAGGCACTTGATTTATTGCAGTCAATTAACAAAAATGTACTTTCTAATGAACTGAAAATCAAATACTTCAATATTCAAAAAGAGGTATATAGCAATTATTCCAACAATAATGTTTATGCTGTTGAATACAAAAAAATCAGTGATAATTATCGCGATTCGCTGCTAAATCTTTTGGACAAAAACTCTGAGCATTATTTAATTGTCTATTCAGAAAAATTGTTGGAGGCGGGCAGAGTAGATGAGGCGAGTGAAATTTTGTTTGGCTTATTAAAAGCAGTTGAGCCAGAAAATCATCTTTTTGCCGTGCTGACGTATGGAATTGCCGATGTGTTTTTGGCAAAAGGCGACAAGGAGAAAGCCAAAATCTATTGTGCAAAATCTGCCGCCGCCGATTTGAAAAATGCTATCAAAGAGAATGCCTCTATGCAGGCATTAGCCCTTTTGCTCTATGAGTCCGGCGATTTGAAACACGCCTACAAATACATCAAATATTCATTGGAAGATGCCGTTTTTTGCAATGCACGTTTGCGGACTTTTGAAATTTCCAGAATATTCCCAATTATTGATGACGCTTATCAGGAGAAAACGCAAAAACAGAAGAAACAATTAACATTTTATCTCGTTTTAACCGCCATTTTGTCGTTCTTTTTGATTATTGCTGTGGCGTATGTTTATAAACAGATGAAAAAATTGAGCAAAGCGCGAAAAGAACTGTCGAATATTAATTTACAACTCAATGGTTTGAACAGTCAGTTGCAAAATTACAATAAAGAACTTTCGGAGGCAAACCATATAAAAGAGGAATATATTGGACACTTTTTGGACTTATGCTCTGCCTACATCGACAAATTGGAAGACTACCGAAAAACCTTGCACAGAAAGGCTGCCGACAGCAAAATAGACGAACTTTTCAAAATGTTGAAATCAACAGAAATGGTTGATAAAGAGGTAACGGAACTGTATCAAAATTTTGACAAAATATTTCTGTCCCTTTTTCCGACTTTTATCGAAGATTTTAATACTTTGATGTTGCCCGAAGAGCATTTTGTGCGAAAACAGGGCGAACTTTTAAGTGTAGAGATGCGTATTTGCGCACTCATTCGTCTGGGCATCACCGACAGTTCCAAAATTGCTAAATTTTTGCGCTATTCAAGCAACACAATCTACAATTACCGCGCAAAAATCAAAACCAAAGCATCTGTTCCGCGCGAAGATTTTGAAAAAACGATTATGAAAATCGGCTCTTTTGGCAAATAATTATGTATATGCCTTCCACTTTATTTACTTTTTCCACAATGCTTTAATTGGGTTTAAAAATCTTTCTATTAGGCGCAAATCGTCAGTGATAATTTCTGCCTGTCCGCTCATTTGCTGGCGGAATATCAGCGTTTTGCGGTATGTAGTTTGTAGATTTTCGGGCAATTC
>JAISKN010000251.1 GCA_031260925.1 Prevotellaceae bacterium
ATTGCAGAGGCATTTTTGGTTGGCAAAAAGACGGACATCGAACAAATTTTGACAAAGGAATTTGGCACAAAACTCAACTCAATTTCGCAATATCTGCACATTGTTGATATTGAAGGCGGAAAAGAGGCTGTCGATACAGCAAGAGAGGCGGCGCACAAAGCAGTAGAAATGGTGCGGACAGGCGTGTGCGAAGTGCTGATGAAAGGACTTGTGAATACTGACGTAATTCTGCGCGCCATTCTCAACAAAGAAACAGGAATACACACATCAGGCACGGTGCTTGCCTTTACCTCGTGTTTTGATATTCCTGCGTATCACAAACTTATTTTTATGACCGACCCCGCTGTGATACCCGAGCCAAACAAGGAACAGCGCATTGCAATGATTAATTATTGCATTGAAACGGCGAAAAAATTTGGCGTAAATAAACCGAAAATCGCCCTGCTGCACGCTACCGAAGTGCCAAACCCGAAAATCCGTTTTATGAATGACTATCTTGACATTATGGAGCATTATCATCACGGCGAATTTGGCGATGTGATAATGGACGGACCAATCGACCTCTTTTTGGCAATCGACAAAAAGCGCGGCGAGATAAAAAACATTCCAACGCCTGTGCTTGGCGACTCGGACATTCTGATTTTCCCCGATTTTACATCGGCAAACGTATTCTACAAAACAGTTCAAACATTCGGCAACGCCGACAACGCAGGCTTGCTCTACGGCGCAAACGCCCCCGTAGTGCTGACCTCACGCAGCGACAGCACCGAAACAAAGTTTTACAGCATTTGTATGGCGTGCGTTTTGGTTTAGAAATATTTACGATTTTAGATTTACGATTTACGATTGAAAAAAATCGTAAATCATAATATAAACTTCTACAAAATCAAAACATCGTGTCATTCCCGCGCAGGCGGTAATCCCCCTTTCTTCATTGTACAAATGGGATTCCAGCCTGCGCGGGAATGACACCGTTATTAGTTTTTAGTTCTTAATTTTTATTTTTAGAAGTTCTCAAAATTCATTACCTTTGCAAATATTTTTCAAAGCAGTCTAATCAACACAATAAAATTATTATTATCATACTTTGCGCCTTTGTGTCTTAGCGACTTTGCGTTCAAAATATTTTTTAACGCAAAGACGCGAAGGCAAAAAGTCGCAAAGAAAATATAATATTAATTTTTAATTATCTAATAGTCTAAAAAAGAAATGAAACTTGCATTAATTCAGCAAACTTTTTTTAAAGAAAAAGAAAAAAATATTGACAAACTGACAAAAAATATTCGCGATTGTGCAAAAGCAGGCGCGGAACTTGTTATTCTGTCAGAGTTGCACAATTCGCTCTATTTTTGCCAAACTGAAGAGGTTAAAAATTTCGATTTGGCAGAGGAAATACCCGGAAATTCTACTCAAATTTTCGGTGATTTGGCAAAGGAACTCGGCATTGTGCTTGTGATTTCGTTGTTTGAAAAACGCGCCAAAGGGCTGTACCACAACACCGCCGTTGTGCTGGAAAAAGACGGCAGCATTGCAGGCATCTACCGCAAAATGCACATTCCAGACGACCCCGCTTTTTACGAAAAATTCTATTTCACGCAGGGCGATTTGGGTTTTCAGACAATAAAAACATCTGTGGGAAATCTCGGTATTTTGATTTGCTGGGACCAGTGGTTTCCAGAGGCGGCGCGCCTTATGGCGATGAACGGCGCGGACATTCTCATTTATCCGACAGCAATCGGCTGGGACATCAATGATGATTTTGAGGAAAAACAGCGGCAACTCGATGCGTGGATTGCTGTGCAGCGCGGACACGCAGTAGCCAACAATTTGCCCGTAGCCGCCTGCAACCGCACAGGCTGGGAAAGCCTCGACCAATCGCACAACGGCATAGATTTTTGGGGAAATTCGTTTGTTTTTGGAGCGCAGGGCGAAATTCTTGCGCAGGCAAACGAAACGGAGCAAAACATCTTCGCCGAAATCGACCTGAAACGCACCGAAGAAGTTCGCAAAATATGGCCATTTTTCCGCGACAGAAGAATTGATGCCTTTGAAGATTTAACAAAACGCTGGACTAATTAAATTGTAAATTTTAAATTGTGAATTGTAAATTGTAAATTTTAAATTCTAAATTGTGAATCATAAATTGTAAATTGTGAATCATAAATCGTAAATCATAAATCGTAAATTCTAAACTCTAATTACAGTGCAAATAAAAATTATTAATAAATCAAAAAATGCGTTGCCACAATACGCAACGGAACTTTCGGCAGGAATGGACTTACGCGCAAATCTTGAAACGCCAATAACGCTCAAACCAATGGAAAGGGCGTTAATTTCAACAGGACTATTTATCTCATTACCAAAAGGTTATGAGGCGCAAATTCGTCCGCGCAGTGGGTTGGCTATCAAAAAAGGCATTACAATTTTAAATTCGCCCGGCACTATTGATGCCGATTATCGTGGCGAAATATGCGTGATTTTGGTTAATCTGTCGCAGGAAAATTTTGTGGTCGAAGACGGCGAGCGAATTTGCCAAATGGTAATCGCAAAGCACGAGACAGCCGAACTCATCGAAGTTGAAACCCTTGACGAAACCGAGCGCGGCGCAGGCGGCTTTGGACACACGGGAATAAAATAGTTATTAGTGTTTAGTGATTAGTGATTAATTTTGCGGACACTTTTTTTCACTATCACTAACTGCTAATCATTAATCACTAATCATTACATTAAAAATGAAACACATAATCACAACATTATTCATTATTCATTATTCATTATTCATTGCAAATGCGCAGGTTGATTCCGTTTTTCAGCAGAAAATTGCAGATGACGAATTGCGGGACAGCACAGCGCAGCAGCGTTTTGATTTTCATTATTATGAGGGCGAAAGGTTGAAACAACACTCTGATTATCGCGCTGCTATTCAGCAATTTACGCAGTGTTTGGAAATTGACTCAATGAATGCGGCGGCGTGGTTTGAGTTGTCAAAAATGTATCAATTTACAAATCAATATTCGCTTGCGTACAATTCGTTGCTAAAAGCGGTGAAAATTGCGCCGAAAAATGCGTTTTACAAAGAAGTTCAGGCGGCATACTGTATTAATAGTAAGGATTATGAGCAGGCTATTTTGATTTTTGAAAGTCTGGCAAAACAGAACATTGGCAAAGTGTCGTATCTTTATAATTTGTATGATTTATATGTTGCTAAAAAACTGAATAACAAGATTTTAGCGACATTAAACAAAATCGAAACGCTAAACGGAATTTCGGAAGAGGTTACGATGATGAAAGTTGAATTTTTTACCAAGCAAAAGCAGCAAAAAAAAGCGATAAAAGAAATCAAAAAATTGATTGCTAAATACCCAGCCGAAACCAATTATCAAGCGGTTTTGGGGCAATATTATATGATGATTGGCGACACAATAAATGGTTTGCAGACATTTAACAGTGTGCTTGCAAAACGTCAAAATGACGGTTACGCGCTGATGCAACTCTTTTATTATTACCACAATAATGGCAATGACGAAAAAGCAAACGACTGCTTGACAAAGGCAATGAGTGATAAAAATGTTGATATTGCCGAAAAACTCGAGCCTTTTGCGCGCTATGTCAATAGTTTGATTGACAAAAAGCAGTATTCGGTTGCAGAAAAACTTTTTGTTGAGTTGTTGAAAAATTACCCGAATGAAAGTGAAGTTTATTCGATGTACGCTGCGTATCTGTTTGATATAAAGAACTTTACGCAGGCAGAGGAAAATCTTTTGACGGCAATTTCGCTTGCGCCAGACGGAGAAGAAAACTGGGAAACTCTCGCCGAAATTTACATCAGAAACGACAGCACCGAAAAACTTGCCAAACTTGCCGAAGATGCCGAAAAAATTTTCCCTAAAAACTCTCGTTGGGCATATTACAGAATTTCAACTTTGTTTAAATTTGAAAAAAAATCAGAGGCAATGGCTTTGATTGACGCTTATGTTGAAAGTTTTGACGACAAAGAAAACAACTTTAAATCGCTCATACTCAACATAAAAGCCGATGAACTTATGCAGCAAAAGCGATATTCGGAGGCATTTGCTGCCTACGAAAAATCTATTGAATTTAACTCTGGCAATATTTCTGCAATGAATAATTACGCCTATTTCTTGTCGGAATGCGGTTTGGAACTGCGCAAAGCCGAACTTATGAGCGGAAAAACCATTCAGGCAGAGCCGCAAAACGCCACATTTTTAGATACTTACGCTTGGATTTTGTTTAAAGAGGGTGATTTTCGTTCTGCAAAGTTCTACATTGAGCGCGCCTTAAACTACGCCGCAAACGCCGAACTTTTGGAACATTACGGCGATATTCTTTTTCACACAAACGAGCCTGAAAAGGCTGTAGAACAATGGGTTAAGTCCAAAGTCGCAGGCAACGAATCAGAAATTTTAAAGAAGAAAATTGACGAAAAAAAATATTTCCCAAAAGAAGAAGAATGTAAGTAAAAAATAACGTTAAAAAATTAAAGATACGGTGTCATTCCCGCGCAGGCGGGAATCCCCAAATTTCAATGCAGCAAGGAGATTCCCGCGCAGGCGGGAATCCCCAAATTTCACTGCAGCAAGGAGATTCCCGCCTGCGCGGGAATGACACAAAATTTATATTTTTTGACCGTTAAATTTTAAAATTGTAACTTTAAATGATTAACAACAACACAAAAAACTTTCTGATTTTCACAGGATTAATTATCTTGTGCGCATTTGTTTTTGTTGTTGATATTGCATTGGGCAGCGTAAATATCGGGTTGCGAGAGATGTTTTCTCAAGATGATATTTACCACGAAATCATTTGGAATTTGCGGCTGCCAAAAGCCGTTACCGCGGTAATAACGGGCGCGGCGATTTCGGTTGCGGGGCTGATAATGCAGACGCTTTTTCAAAATCCGCTCGCAGGACCTTACGTTTTGGGCGTGAGTTCGGGCGCATCGCTTGGCGTGGCAGTGTTTTTGCTTGGCGGCAGTTTTTTGCCTGCGTACTTCATTCAGAGCGGTTGGGGCTTGGTAATAGCGGCGATTTTGGGCGCGGTGCTTGTGCTTTTTTTGGTGCTTGGCATCTCATTCAAAGTGCGGCAGGCGGTTTCGCTGCTGATAATCGGCATAATGTTCGGGCAAATTGCAGGCAGTTTGGTTACTATTTTGCAAAATCAGAGCAATCCCGACTCGCTTAAAGTGTTCATTACTTGGACTTTCGGCAGTCTGCAAGCGGTAACTTGGTCATATATGAAAGTGATGTGTCCGCTGATTTTTTGCGGTTTGCTGATAACTTTTCTCATTCAAAAACAACTCAATGGGCTGCTGCTCGGCGAACATTACGCCAAAGGTTTGGGCATTTCTATTGTCCGCACAAGGATTTTGATAATCATTGCCGTCGCGCTGCTCGCGGGTGCGCCGACCGCATTCACAGGACCGATTGCCTTTATCGGAATGGCAGTGCCGCATTTGGCGCGCGGACTTTTCCGCTCGTCAAACCACCGCATAATAATTCCCGCGACAATGCTCTGCGGCGCAATTCTACTGCTTTTGTGCGACTTGGCAACAACGCAAATCCCCGCCGAAGGACAAACCCTGCCAATAAACGCAATCAGCGCACTCGTTGGCGCACCGATTGTTATTTGGGTAATATTTAAAAATAAAAAATAGAAAAATCTGCGGAAAATTAGCAATTTATGTTTAGCAATTAAAATAATTTTCTTACATTTGCACAAATTTTAATTTTCATAATTTATGAATGAAATAATGGAAAAATACAGAACTGCGCCTCTTGATACAGATTTTGAGAATGCTTTGGCACACTCAATTACAGGCAATGAATTAAGAGAAAAAATGAATAACCGTATTGATTTGTGGAAATGGCAAGAATAGTTCGATATGCTGCTGACGTTGAGGAATTTCTTGATGAATTTATGTTAATTCTTTTTGAAAAGGGTTATTTTGGATTTCCCGATTCTGCCAAAGAATACAAAGATAAATTAACCTTTTATATTGAAAAATACATCGGAATCGTTAATGGTAAAGATGCGCCAGATTATTTTTCACGTTACGGAAAAAAACTGCAATATATTACCTATCAACCAAATAACAACACTACTTGGTATATACTTTTTCAGCAATTTGAAAATATATTTTTAGTTCGATATATTACAAATAATCACGTTCCCGCTGCAAAATATTTTAATATATAACAAAGCCCGCAAAATTCATAAGCGGGCTTTGTTATACAATAATTTAATTTTATTCCACAGTCAAATTCCGATTTTTTTATGGGGACTTCTAAAAATTAAACTTTTCAATATGCGACATAAAAAGAACATATCGTGTCATTGCGGGCTTAACCCGCAATCGATTTAAAAACAGTTGCGAGCGATTGCGGGTCAAGCCCGCAATGACACCTACTTTTGATTTTTTGTCAATTATAAAAACAAAATCCTGTTAATCCTGTAATCCTGTAAACTCTGCATTTTTCCCTGTTTGCCCGATTTAACTTCCAAAGGTATAATATCATAGCCTTTTTGCAAAATATAATCTACTTCTGCGTGTGCGTTTTTTTCTTCGCGTTGCCAATAGTAAAGTTGTGTCATTTCGTAAGGCGAAGCCGCTTTTAACAACTCCAAACCGACATACAATTCTGCAATATTTCCCTTATTCACAAATTCAAAATCGTTGCTTGCCAGAATATCAGCAAGTTGCAGTCCGAGCAAACGCTGCAAAATTCCTGTGTCGAGCACAAGCATTTTCTGTTTTTTTCGGTTTATCTCCGCACCAAGCGGTATGCCGTTTGCCGCAGAATGAACCACAGGAATTACCAAGCCCGCCATCGTAAGCAGCCGCACCGCCTCTTTCATTTGCCTGTAATCGTATTCCTGCCCAGTGCCTGAATATACAAACTTTTTACCAATCTGCTCTGTTACCGATTTGAATGCCGCCGAAATTTGCAAAGTAGGTATATCTAACTGTCTAATTTACTTATATTTATGAAATTTGTTTTTCAAAATCAGTTTTACCCCTTATAATTATTTCCAATAGAAGTAACGGCATTAGGAATAGTTACAAAAGTTAAACTGCTGCAATTATTAAAAGTATAATTTCCAATAGAAGTAACTCCATCTTCAATTATCAACGTTTTAATATTTGCACGTTGAGAATACCAAGGGGTACTGCTGGCACTTGTGTAATCAGGCATATTTCCTGTACCTGTAATGGTAAGCGTAAGGTCGCTGCCTGAGCCTGTAATAGTGTAGTCAGTAACAGCGTAAGCATTTGCTGCAAAAATAGCAGCCATTAAAAGAAAAGTAAGTTTTTTCATACGATATAATTTTTTTGTTGCTTTCCGTCCCAAGTCGGCAGATTTATTTTTAGTGTTTTTTGAATAAAAAAAGCGTGGGACAATCAAACCTTACCAGTCCAAGAGGTATCACCAAACACCTACACAACAATAAGTTACCCACGCCGCACAATGCGGCATTTTAAACTTATTCTTGTTGTGTTTAAATTTGGTGATTTACTTGGACAAGAATAAAAGCAAAAACGCTTTCTTTTAATATTTAAAAATATGCGTATTTTATTACGCATTTTATTTATTTCATAAGTAAAAAATGTATTTTTTAATTTTGGTACAAAGGTATAAAATTTATTTTGATATTTTTATTGCAGTTTATATATTTTTTAATAATTCAACTGCTTTCATTTCCATTTGTCTGAACTTTGATTTTCGTATGATTTTATTGATTTTTATGATTTGAATTTTTTATTTGTCAATCGCTTAAACTTCAAACTTGTTTCACCAAAATTTATTAATAAGCCGATTTCTAAATTATATGCCTCTAAATAGTTGATTGCCTGCGCAAGATTAACATTTTCCAATGTGGTAATTGTTTTTAATTCAACAGAAATAATCCCTTCAACAAGAAAATCTACCCGACGAGTTCCCACAGGGCGTTCTCTGTAATGAACAGGCATCTCAAATTCCCGCTTGAAACTAATTCCTGCCAATTCCAATTCAATAGCCAATGCCCGCTGATAAATAACTTCCTGAAAACCATTACCCAAAATTTTGTGTACCGCCATTGCACAACCGATAATTTTTGAAGTCAGGTCTGAATATTTGTATTCTTCTTTAATCATATTATTTCATTCTAATCATTTGAAAATCAAAGTTCAGACAATAACCCAACGCAATAATCATATCTAAATTGAAATAGTCAATATTACGCACAACTTCGCGGTTGCCTTCTTTTTGAACTGTTCGGAATTTCCGAACAGTTGAATTTTTCTCCAACTCGCGAGTATCGAAAATATTTTTGATATGCTCGCTGACATTTGCCTTGCTCGAATCAAAAAGCATTACCATTTGCGCTTGTGTAAGCCAAACAGTTTCATTATCAACCAAAACATCTAAATTAATGGAATTGTCAGGTTGATAGAGAATTATCTCATTTTTTGTATTTTTAACGATTTCTGCGGTCATTTGGTTTTAGAATTTCGGTACAAAAGTATAAATAAAAAATGTATTAACAAAATTTATTTTTTGAACTTTTTGTCTTGAACCAAGATTTTAATAAGATTTTATTGATTATCAAGATTAAGAAAAATTTTGATAATCTTTTTAATCTTGAAAAAATCGTGGTTCAGACAAAATATTGCAATTTTTTACTAATTTTGCATTCATAAAAATAATGTCTGAAATTTGATTTTAATCAGACAAAAATCACAGTTCAGACAAAATCGTAAATCGTAAATCTAAAAAGTGAATCTGATAACCAACAACATATCAATAGGTTACAACAAACACGTTGTGCAGAAAGGGCTGAATTTGAAAGCAGATTCGGGGCGGTTGATTTGCCTTATCGGGCGTAATGGCTGCGGGAAATCTACGCTTTTGCGCACTTTGGCAGGCTTGCAGCCGCCGCTTTGCGGGCAGGTGATGCTCGACAACAAAAACATCACCAAACTCTCTGATAATGAGCGTTCTACCCTACTCTCTCTGGTGCTTACCGACAAAATTGAGGTCGAAAATCTGACCATTTTTGAACTCGCAGCGTTGGGGCGTTTTCCATACACTTCTTGGAACGGCGCGTTGCGCGAAGAGGACAAAAAAATCGTGCAAAACGCTCTAAATCAGGTTAATCTGTTGAGCCTCAAAGACAAAATGCTGAGCGAAGTGTCAGACGGCGAAAAGCAGCGCGCCGTCATCGCCAAGGCTTTGGCGCAGGACACGCCGCTCGTGCTGCTTGACGAGCCGACCTCGCACCTCGATTTAGCCAACAGAATTGAAATAATGATGCTGTTGCGCAGCCTCTCGGTGATGACAAAAAAAACGTTCATTCTCTCAACGCACGAACTCGATTTGGCGATAAAAATGGCGGATTTTTTATGGCTGATGAACGAAAACGGCACTACAACAGGCATTCCAGAAGATTTAATGCTGTCAGGAATTTTTCAGCAGTCGTTTGAAAACCGCAACTTCAATTTTGACACCGAAGACGGACATTACAGAATTTTTCAGCCAAAGGGGACATTAAAAGTTGCCGTTCAAGGCAATTTCGAGCAGACAAAATGGCTAAAAAGAGCCTTTGTCCGCTGCGGAATTATAGAAGACCAAAACGCCGAAATAAAGATACAAGTTATTGATAATCAATTTATTATTAACAACAAACAGTTTAATTCAATAGAAAATTTGCTCACAGAATTAAATTTTTTATAAAAAAATAATATTTGGCACGATATTTGTTGTAATTAAAGTGTGTTTTATAGAAAATTGGTTTTTTAAGGTTAAATATTTTTTGAAAATTGGTGTAGAAGTGATTCTGCGCCTTTTTTATTTTTTAAATAAAATTTTTCAATAATTATGTACAACGAATTGTTTTTTTTTGTAATTTTGCAGCCAAAAATTTTTTTATAAAAAATTAATTAAAATCATAATTCATTAATAATAAAATTAAAAACAATGGCAACATTAGGAAGAATTAGAAGTCACGGTATTTTTTTGCTGATTGTTATCGGCGTTTCAATGGTAATTTTTATCATTACAGGTTTCAGCAACGATTTTTCAAATCTGTTTCACCCAAACAGAAATTCGGTTGGAAAAATTGACGGTGAAAAAATTGATTATCAAGCATTTTTTGCCGAAAAAGAGCAAGCCGAAGATTTTTACAAAATGATTGGTCAAGACATTCAAAATGATGAAGCAAGCGACCAAATTTTGCAGCAAACTTGGGACCAACTCGTTATGCGCAAACTTATTGAAAAAGATGCAGCAGCAATCGGAATGATTGTTTCTCCGCAGGAACTCAAAGATTTGACAATCGGCAACAACATTAGCCCTGCTATTGCACAGCAGCAAATGTTTATTAATCAGGAAACGGGGCGTTTCGACCCAAGCCTTGTGGTTGCTCTTATTCAGCAACTTGACAATGCTGACGTTGTAAAGAACGCGCCAAGCGAACAGTTGAAACTTTACAGAAATTACTGGAAATTTCTCGAAACAAACGTAAAATATTCGCGTTTGTTTGAAAAATATAACACTCTGCTTTCTAAATCATTGGTTGTCAATTCGTTAGAGGCAAAATATGCTTACGAGGCAAACAAAGCAAGCGTTGATGTAATTTATGCAATGAAACCCTATTTTGCAGTTGCCGACAGCCTTGTAAAAGTGTCAGATGCAGAAGTTAAAACGTTGTATAACAAGCGCAAAGAGCAGTATAAACAAGAGCCAAGCGTTGATTTCAACTATGTAGTTTTTGCAGTAAAACCTTCGCCCGAAGACTTTACTGCCGTTGAGGACTCTATTAACAAAGCAAAAGAAAAATTTGCCGTTGCAGAAGACATTATTGATGTTGTAGCCTCCTATTCTGATGTGCCGTACAATGATGTTTTTCTTTCAAAAAATGATATTTCGGAAGATTTAAAAGAGTTTGCATTTTCAGGTGCAAAAGGCACAGTTTTTGGACCAATTCTCACAAACGACACTTATAAATTAGCGCGTATTATGGAGAATACCGTTGCGTCAGACTCTGTAAAATTGAGTATAATCGCAGTGGCAGGTCAAACAGAAGAGGCAACAATACAGAAACGCGACTCATTATTAAATGTGCTGAAATCAGGTGCAGATTTTGCACAAACTGCGGCACAGTTTTCGATGGACAAACAGACAGCAGCGCGCGGCGGCGAGTTTGGCTGGCTGCGCGAAACACAGGTAGAACAGATTTTTGGCAAAAAAGAACTGTCAGAGCCATTGTTTAGGGCTGCGGTAAATACGCCGTTTGTTATTGATGATATGCAGGGCATTATTTTCTGCATAACAGAAAAAACAAAGCCTGTTTCAAAGGTAAAACTTGCCGTTATCGAGTGCGAAGTTACTCCGACCAGCGCAACACAAATAAAAATTTTCCAAGATGCTAAACAGTTTGCAGCAGCCTGCAAAACGGCAGATTTGATGCCTGCAATCGCTGCTGAAAAGGGCTACACGCTTGTTCCTGCAACAAACATCAATCACAATACGCCGCGTTTGGGCAATATCAAAGGCTCGCGCACGGTAATTCGCTGGGCTTTCGACAACAAAGTTAATGTGGTTTCAGACGTGCAGGAATGCGGCACAGAGTTTATTGTTGCCGGCGTTACAAAGAGAAACAACGACAAATACGTTGCTTTGGCAGATGTAAAGCCTGCTTTGGAGGCAGAACTTCGCCGCGACAAAAAATTTGAGCAGGTAAAAGCAGAGTTTAACGGCAAAACTATTGAGCAACTCGCAGCCGAAAATCTCACAGTTGATACAGTAAAAAATCTTACGTTCGGCTCGTATTCAGCAGGACGTTTGGGCAATGTGCCTACTC
>JAISKN010000030.1 GCA_031260925.1 Prevotellaceae bacterium
ATGTCGGAAAAATTTGCCACCGCAGCCTTGTAACCGAGATGTTTGAGCGGCGTGTAAATCAAGTCAAAATGTATTCCTTCGAGCAAAATATCGGTAGTTGCCAAAAGTCGTTTTTCGCCCGTAAAAATTACCGCTGCATCATCGCCCACGCCTTTTTCTGATGACGAATTTTTGAGTTTAATATTTTCGGTAAGCGATTTTATAAGATTAAATTCGCCGAGTTCTGAAATTTGCATTATTTTTTTTTTAATGATTAATGATTAAAGTTTAATGATTAATAAAGTGGTTAATAATTTTTTTGAGGTGCTATTAAAATAAATTTTGGTAGTAACTAAAAAAACAGGTGTCATTCCCGCGAAGGCGGGAATCTCCTTACTTCATTCTATAAATGGGATTCCCGCCTTCGCGGGAATGACAGGTTTCTTCATTTTATTTTGTTTATTTAATTGTTTTTCTATTATCTTGATAATTTTTTCATAACTAATTTACAATTTAGAATTAACAATTTACAATTTAAAATTAACAATTTACAATTTACAATTTAAAATTAACAATTAATATTCAATACAGGTTCTTTTAGTCCAGTAAGAATCATCAAGCCAATCTTCAACTGCACCTTTATAACCCCAACGAATTACATTGGTATCAAGGTTATATATGCCAGTATATTTTTCTTTGACAATAATTAATTCGTTATCTCTTTTGCTGTTTTTGAATGGAATGATATTTTCTGCCTCAAAATTTTCGTCTATTATTACTTGAGCATTATCACAATATAAAGTATAAAATTTTTCTGTTTTAACGATAAAATATCTTTGTTTTTTGTATTCTAAATCACAGTATTCGGTTAATAAAGGGTGCAGTCCGCATTTTAATAAAGAGTAATTCATTTTTTCTGTCATTGAGATTGGCACATCAATTCTGTCTATATAGCAGGTCATTTGGAAAAAACCTGCATTTTTTTCAAATAAAATATATTTTATATTGTTGCATAAATCTTCAAACATATAAATTTTTCCATATCTTGGCAACTGCCACTTTTGCCCGATATTCTCTATTATGGAATAATGGAAAGTGTGTTCCAAATTCATATGTTTTGCATATAAAACATACCACGCTTTTATGGTTGTTAATTCTGTTATTCGGCAATCGCTGTTTTCTACCATTACTTTACAATCGCTGTCATATAATTTGTTATTTTTCAGATATGCTGTATATTCGCTGTTTAAATTAGGAAATTGAGATAATAAATAATTGGACAACCCTTTTGTGGCATTAATTTTTTCTATTGTATTGGTAGTGAAGTTGTCGTTGTAACTGATTGGAGAGTCGTTTTCGTCCATATAACTGTCTGACTCTGCGTGAAATTGAAATTTACTGTTAGTTTTTTTATTTATAATAATATGAAGTTTGCCATCTTCATTATAATGATGAAACATATTGTTAGAACGGGCAGCCGTACACCATTGCGTACCTTTGCCGTACAGACAACTCGCTGCTTGTGTTTTTGGGTGAATTACCACAAATGATTCGTCTTCATACAATTTTTCAACCTCTCCACTTTTTATTTTTGCCTCTTTTCTGCTAATGCTTTCTTCCTGCATAAAATCTTTTATTGCCAGATACATTTGAGGCAACGATTTATATGTATTTAAGTCTTTATTTTGTATTTTTTTGCTTAACGCCGCATAGTCGAATGCTCTGATATATTTTTTTGCCTTTGATAAATCTTCAATTTTTAAGTTATTGGCTTTAAATAAATTAAGCAGCCACTTGGCATATTTTCCTAATTTATTTTTTTTTATGCTGCTCGAAATAATATCTGCTTTCACAATTTTAACAAAATCTTTTTCTTTTATATCACGATAATACCGCCAATGAATTTCATCGACAGTCATATTTTTCGTTGGAAAAAGTTGTTGTTGATAGCCCAGCATAATTATCAGGTTTTAAATGAATTATGTATGCAAATATTGTAAAAATATATGCTCTCTGTTTCATTAAAAATGAATTAAATTAAGGCTACAAAAATACAAAAAAATACAAAAAAAAAATTATTTTGCAAAAAAATTTATTAACAAAATTGTTGTCATTGCGGGCTTGACCCGCAATCGTTAATATACTAATTTTCAATCGATTGCGGGTCAAGCCCGCAATGACACGAGAATTTTATTCTCAATTTACAATTTACAATTTAAAATTAATTTAAAATTATCTAACTGTTACCTGCGTTGCGCCGAAACCGTATTGTTGAAATGAGGCATCTTGAAAATAGCAGGTTTTGTAACTCCTTTTGAGTTGCGCCTCAATTTCTTTGCGCAAAACGCCCTCGCCCTTGCCGTGAATGAACACAATTTTTTGCCCGCGATTTTTCAGGTTTTCCTTCATTACGGCGTGGAATTTGTTTAATTGAAGTGTCAGCATATCGCCGTTGTCCATTCCGAGCGTGCTGTCTACAAGTTCGTTGATGTGCAAATCAATCTCCAAGATTTCCTCCTTTTTTGGCGGGGCAAAAGTGATTTTTGTCTGCGGAATTGCTTTTTCCTCCATTGCTGCTTGCAGTTGTTCGGGCTTAATTGAAATTTTGAGCGGCGGAAAATCGTTCTCCAACACGCTGATAATCATCGCGTTATCGTCAAAAAAATCGTTGTCTTTGAAACAGTGTAATTTGTAAAAATCGACAGGGTTTATTTTCAAAGTTACGTCAATGCTTGGTTTCGTATCAAAAATTTTGTGTTCTTTGAATGCAAAGCCCTGAAATCTCAACATTTCGTAGTCATTAACCTGCTCTTTTTCAATGTTTTGCAAAAGAATTTTCGTTTGCGGCTCAATCGTGTCAGATATTATCACGGTTGATTTTTGGTTTCCTGCCAAAAGTTGAAAATTGACATAAAAATTACTGTCGTTTATCAAATAAAACTCCATTTCAGAAGTCTGCAACTGCTTGATATTCAGCGGTACAAATGCAAAAAAGAGATTGATTTTTTCCCCCTGCGGAGTTTCGTTTTCCTCGTTGAAAACGTACTCGCTGGCGCGGGTTTGCAACTCATCTTTTTTTTCTTCGTCATTCGGCACGGGCTGCAAGCCTGCGCCAGTGCTTTGCTGCACATTTTCACTTGTGGGAAAATTATACTGATTTGTGGGCTGCAACACCACAATTTCGGTTGCAAGAACTGGCGTTTCAAAACCATCGTCTTCAAGCACAACAACAATGTTTTTGTCCTGAAACTGTGTAATCACGCCGCCGCCTACCGCGTTTAAAAATCTTACTTTATCGCCTATTTTCATTTGTTTGCTGTTTATTTGGTTTCACGCAGAGAGCGCAAAGTTTTTTTGCAGAGGGCGCAGAGTTTTTTTGCGTTCTTTGCGTTTTTTTTCTCTGCGTTCTTTGCGTGAAAAATTTGATAATCAATTAATTATAAAACAAAAAATATACTTGTAAAAGAATTGCAAAATTAATATAATTTTTTGTACTTTTGCATTTAAAAAAATAATT
This sequence comes from Prevotellaceae bacterium, assembly GCA_031260925.1. Lineage (GTDB taxonomy): Bacteria > Bacteroidota > Bacteroidia > Bacteroidales > Paludibacteraceae > F0058. The sequence continues at coordinate 3,497 of JAISKN010000030.1, forward strand.
AATAATTTTAGTTCATAATATTATTATGAACTAAAATTAATGCTTAATTCTCAAAACTGAAGTCTGCAAAATTTCTTACATAAGAGAATAAGTTTAGATAAATTCACGTTCAGGCGTGGGTTGTATCGTGCTTATTGTATGTAAGGCATTGCAGAGCCACAGTTTTAAATAAGCGAAAAATTTAACGAACAACTTTACGCTTTTTCTTATGAATAATCAACCACACATTCACATCGGCAAACTAATTCAACAAAAGGTTAAAGAAAAAAAGATTTCGATAACAGATTTTGCTGATAAAATTTGTTGTGTACGCGAAAACGTGTATCATATTTTCAAATCGCCGACAATTGACATTCGTAAATTGGAGCATATTTCCAATGTTTTGGACTATGACTTCGTCAAAGACGTTTATCTAAAACATAGATATAACTATAACGCCTATCCCACAGAGATTAATATCAAAATATCAGACATAAAAAATATAGACGACTATCATTATATTTTTGAAAAGATAAAAGACATTGAAAATTTTATAACAAGCCAAAAAGCGTGAAAAATTATTTACGATTATGTTAAATTATATTTACGAAAAAAATATTTTTAACTGCCTGAAAACATCTAATTTTGCTGCGATATCTTTATTTATTCACTCCAAAATTATTTTTTTATTATGAAAAAACTTACTTTATTTTTCGGGTTGCTTTTTACGGCAACAACTGCGTTTTCGCAAACTTGGCAAACTAATTCTTATGGTTTGTCTTTAAATCCGACTACTCAAAACTTGGGTATTGGCATTGAGCCGACTTCGTATATGAAGTTGAGGTTACAAAATTCTGCTGCTTATCAAGGCACTTTGTATGGCTTGTACAATTATGTTACAAACTCGTATGCAGGTAGCGGTAGTGCTTACGGTATTTATTCCTATTCAAACACGGGAACATCTTCCACAGGAGCAAATTATGGACTGTATTCTTACACCTATTCTGGCAATTCTGCCTCAACTGCAACAACCTACGGCTTGTATTCATCAGCATATAAAAACGGCTCAACAGGTACAGTTTATGGTTTGTACTCGTCTGTTTCTGGTGGCGCAAAAAGGTACGCAGGATATTTTACAGGCGGTGATGTATATGTAAGCGGAAATGTAGGAATTGGAGTTGCAAATCCAACCGTAAAATTAGATATTAGTGGGCAAACAAAATTGTATGTGCCAACATCAAATACTCCTGTTCAGGCTCTAACATTAGATGTTTTTTCATTTGTTACAGATGAAAATTCAAAAAACAGTTATTTTATTAGATGCAGAGATGTTGATGCTGGAACAAACAGTGAAAAATTTGTTATTAGAGGCGATGGGAATGTAGGTATTGGCATTGCAAACCCAAACGTAAGACTTGACGTTCGTGGCGTAATTAGAGCAGAAGAGGTAAGAGTTTGTTTAAATCAGGGTTGTGATTTTGTGTTCGATAATAATTATAATCTAATGCCTTTGAAAGATTTAAAGATTTTTATTGACAATAACAAACATTTGCCCGAAGTTGCGCCTGCTGCCGAAATGGAGAGTGAAGGCATAAATCTTTCCGAAATGAATGCAAAACTTTTGCAGAAAGTTGAAGAACTGACATTGTATATTATTGAATTAAATCAAAGAATAGAAAAATTAGAAACTTTAAAATAATTTTTATTATGAAATACAAATTATTAACAATCAGCATTTTATTAATTGGGGTAAATTCTGCATTTGCGCAATTAAATGAATTTATGATAGAATCATACATTTACCAACATTCATCTTGGAATAATATCAACAAGGAGGAAGTTTTTTCAACATTAAAAAATCAATATAATTTCAATACAGTGCTTATTGAATATGCTTTTCAGAACAGAGACAGTAGCATTTTTTATGCAGTTGAAAATGCAGGTTTGAAATCAATTTTATCTGAAACTTCGCTTAACAGTTATTCCCCGTCATTTAATGCAATTAAGGCAAACGCAACACTAAATAAATTTTCAAGTTACAATGTTATTGGTTATCATATTATTGACGAACCAACAGCATATACAGATTGTGAGGCAACAGCAGCAACTCCCAATGTACCACAAAAAGACATTGATTCTATTTCTCAATATATTCAAATAATTAAAAATTACAATAATAATCTGCTGCGCTATGCAAATTTTCATCCTGTTACTTATTTGCAGGATAATTGTTATAGAGAACAGTTCTTACAAAAATACATAACTAATTCAGAACCAAATATTCTATCTTTTGACCATTACCCTATTTTTAGAAAAAATCTTTACCCTAATTATATTGATGTTGAATTTTATCGCTCTCTTTATACTTTTGCTATGAAAAGTGTAGAAAATTCTATACCTTTTATTTATGTACTAACTCCATTTAAACTATATTCAGATTTTCATATAGCAACAAAACCAAATAATTTTGAAATAGATGCCAAATCAATTTCAGAATTTAACTATGTTATTTATGCTGCATTAGTTTATGGTGCAAAAGGAATTTCATATTGGCCAGGCTTTCAGTGGGTAATAAGTGCTAATAGTGGACAACCGTTTGCTCTTGAAAGTTCCAATAATGCGTTTGAGTACCTTTCTGCATTGCACGCAAAACTGATTTCAAATAGTAGTGAATTGTTATATTTAAACTTCATAAGTGCTTATCACGTTTCCACAGCAAGTACCATTTACATTAACGAAAATGAGAACGAAAATATTTATGATTTTTGTTTATGGAGTAATTTTGCAAATGACAAATACGCACAAGAAACATTCACAAATATTAATAAACCTGTTTATAATATTTTAACAAATCAAGTGCCTAATACATTGGCAATTTCATTTATGCGCAACCAAAACGGCGATATTTATTTTTGGCTGTTTAATAAAAGTTTAACATCACCATTGCCCCTTATTGTAAATACTAAAAGTCAAATTCACGATGTTTTGAATAATCTTAATTACAGCGGGCAATCGTCTCTAATATTGCTAAATGCAGGCGAGGCAAAATTGTTCAAACTGCAAAAGAATACTCTGCCGTCAATTTTAAATACTTATTTGCTGCAAACTTATAATTCTGGTTTTTATAAAATGGAAACTGCAAATAATATGATTTTTGTTTCAAACACTTTTAATAATGGTTCGGTAAAAAGTTTTACAGCAGAAAAAATCATATTGAATAATACGCAAATTAAAAGCGGCTCAACAGTGAGATTTAAAGCCTATAAAAATTCAAATACAATTAACATAAATGTACAATTAGCACCACAAAAGAATAATAATGAAAATTTTATTGAACAAATAAGTGAAAATCAGATTACATTATTTCCAAACCCAAACAAAGGAGTTTTTACTGTATCAACTACTTTTGATAAAATACAGTTTATTAAAATTCTAAATATTGCAGGGCAAGTAATCTATCAAAAAAATAGTGTAGAGAAAAAAGAAATACAAATTGATTTAGGTAATATTGTGCAGGGAGTTTATCTTGTTCAAATTCAATTAAAAAATGGTGATTTGCAATCTGATAAAATAATAATTAAATAATTTTTTGTACTTTTGCACGAAAGAACTTAGTTTTACTATGCTTAAATTTATTTTAATAGCACTTTGCATTATTACAACAAGCATTTTGTCTGGCAAAATTGCCTGTGGAATGTTTGCTATTGTAGAATTACTTATTATTGTGAATGCTACGCAGTTAATTGCTAAACGTTATAAAAAAATTGCATACATATTTAATACGTTTTTCTCATTGATTTTGTTACTGCAACAAGGCTCAATTATTTTTTCTGGCGATTACATCTCGGTAATGATGTTTGAAAATTTGGGTGAATATAATGCGCTTGGCACATCGCTTGCTAAATATGTTGTATCGGCGTTGTGTGCGCTTTGCCTTTCGCTTTTACCTCACAGAGTTTCATTCAAATTGTTGAGTAAAAAATATTTTTGGTGCGTTCTTGTGATTTTTATTTTAATTTCTGCAACAATTTATAAAATTTCTGCAAAACAATACCCACCCTGTTTTTCATTTGTTGCAACTGTCGGCTCATTTTGCAAAAGCCAAGCGTTGAGTTATTATTATAAAAATGCCTCATCTGCGCAACTTTTCAAAGAATTTCACAAAAACAAAATTGAAGAGAGCGAATTTTCAATAAATCAATATGTTGGTAATATGCCCAATGTGATAGTTATATTTACAGAAGGAATGTCAGCAGAAGTTATTGATAAATTCAACAGTTTAAAATTAAATCTCACTCCGAATTTAGATGATTTTTATGAAAAATCACTTGTTTTTACAAATTATTATAATCACACTGTCGCCACCTATCGTGGTTTGCGCGGACAATTATTCTCTTCACATCAATATTTGGGCGGTTATTATGCCGAGAATAATGGCTTTGGGCAAATGGACAAAGATACATTATTGAAAAAGACGGCGACAAAAATTGTGTCGATTATTGATATTTTAAATGATAATGATTATTTCACTTTTTTTATCAATTGTGAACAAAAAGGTTCGGCTCACTGTAATTATCTCGAAACTTTTCGCTGCACAAAAGTAATTTCAGGCGCAACACAAAACACGTTATCAGATAAAGAAGCATTTGCCTTGCTTGCCGACACAATCGCACGTCTTCCGCAGCCATTTTTCTGCGGCTTTTACAATCTTGGCACTCACGCAGGCTTTGACAGCGACACAAAATATAAAGACGGCAAAAATGCTGTTTATAATAAATTTTATAATTTTGATAAATGTTTTGGCGAATTTTTTAATCAGTTTATAAATTCAAATTTGGCAATAAACACAATTCTGATATTTACTACCGACCATTGTTCGTTTCAAGCACCAGAATATTTGTCGGCTTTCAGCAGCAAGCAAGATTGTTTTGTAAATAAAATACCGCTAATGATTTACGGCAACGGAATAGAGCATAATATTATTGATGTCAAAGGCAGAAATTCATTAGATTTAGCCCCAACTATTTTGGACTTGTTGAAAATGAATAATCACGAAAATTATTTTCTCGGCTCATCTTTATTTATTCCAGATGATGATGTTTTGCACCGCATAACAGCGATTGGCGATGACTTTTATCTCACAGCAAACGACACCATTATTAATATTAGCAAAAAAAATAATATTAATATTTCAAAAATAAAAACGTATTATAAAATTTCGGTTGGTAATTAATCGTATTTTTCTTTGCAGAACAGCGTAAAAATTTTATGCTGTTTTGCATTTTTTTTGTACTTTTGCACAAAACAATTACCAATGACAACAATAACATTAAAACCCAAAAAAGAGGAGAGCATAAAACGGTTTCACCCTTGGGTATTTTCGGGGGCGATTGCCAAGATTTCGGGCAAAGTGCAGGAGGGCGATTTGGTGCGCGTGGTCGATTGCAAGGGCGATTTTCTCGGCATCGGGCATTACCAAATCGGCAGTATTACCGTGAGAATTGTGTCGTTTGAGGACAAAATTATTGACCGCAATTTTTGGGCGGACAAAATTCGTGCCGCATATTTGATGCGAAAAAATATCGGAGTGGTTGATTATCAACATAATAACGCTTACCGTTTAATTCACGGCGAGGGCGACAATTTACCCGCTTTGGTGGTTGATGTCTATGATTCTACGGCGGTTTTGCAGGCGCATTCGGTTGGAATGTACAATATTCGGCATATTTTGGCGGAGATAATTGTGGAGGAAATTGCCGAAGTGGAGAATGTTTTTTGCAAATCGGAGGGAACTTTGCCGTTTAAAGCACCTGTTGAGCCGATTGACGAGTATCTGATTGGCGAAAAAACTGACTGCATTGCAAAGGAAAACGACATACTTTTTTATGCCGACTGGCTCAAAGGACAAAAGACAGGTTTTTTCATTGACCAACGCGAAAATCGCTCATTATTAAAGCATTACGCCAAAAACCGCGATGTGCTGAATATGTTTTGTTACACGGGCGGTTTTTCGCTGTATGCGATGAGCGGCGGCGCAAATCTGGTGCATTCGGTAGATTCCTCTGCAAAGGCTATTTCGCTGACTGACAAGAATATAGAGATGAATTTTGCGAATGACACGCGCCATAAATCTTTTGCCGAAGATGCCTTCAAGTTTTTGGAAAATATTGACGGAAAATATGACTTGATAATTCTCGACCCGCCCGCTTTTGCCAAGCATCGCGATGCGCTCAAAAACGCGCTGCAAGGCTACAAAAGGCTGAATGCGAGGGCGATTGAGCAGATACGCAGCGGCGGAATTTTATTCACTTTTTCCTGTTCGCAGGCGGTGAGCAAAGAGCAGTTTCGGCTCGCTGTGTTCAGTGCTGCCGCGCAGACAGGGCGCAACGTAAAAATCTTGCACCAACTGACCCAAGCAATCGACCACCCAATCAACATCTATCACCCCGAAGGCGAATATTTGAAAGGGCTGGTGGTTTATGTGGAATAATTTTGCGATTGTAAATTTTCACTTATTTATGCGAATTAGGGATTGAGATGTGCCGTTAGGCACTAAATATCGGTAGAAATATGTTGAATATAACCGACAGCGTGCCGTAGGTACGCAATATAAATAACATTTAGTGCCTAACGGCACAAAGAATTTGGGGAAAATCATTTTTTCTACCAATATAATGTGCCTAACGGCACAAAAAAACATCAAAATATAAAATTTAATCCCTCGTATCTTTGCATTCGAGAAAAAAAGGAGTCGATTTTCATACAAATTTTGTATTTTTGCAGGAAAATCGGGAAAGGGTAAAAAAAAAGATTATTCCCTTGATAAGTTTCAAACTATATCGTTAATAAGGTATATTTTACCCTTTATTTTCTTCAAAAGTTCGGACAAAGTACTTAGGGATACGGCATTAGAGCAGTAATCTCGAATAAAGAAACACGAGGGAGAACAGTGGGAAGATTCCGATAAATTTTCTAAAAAAAGAAAGATTTATGGAAAAAAGTATTATTAAACAAAATGTCGGCATAGACATTTCAAAAGACGATTTCAAAGTTTGTTTTACGACAATGAGCGCAGTTGGCAAGATGACAATTTGCGGCAGCAGAACGTTTAACAACAATTTGAAAGGTTTTAAAGAGTTCTTTGAATGGACAAGCAAAAAGCGTGATAATCAGCAGCCTGTTTGTTTTACGATGGAGGCTACGGGCGTTTATTACGAAGGATTGGCTTATTTTCTTTTTGCCAAAAAAGCGGATTTTCGGGTGTTTATCGTTTTGCCAAATCAATCAAAAGCGTATGGAAAAAGTTTGGGCATAAAGTCCAAAACCGACAAGATTGATGCTAAAATTTTGGCACAAATGGGCTTGGAAAGAGAATTGCGATTGTGGGTGCCGATAAGTCCAGAACTACTTGGATTAAAGCAACTTACGCGAGAACGCGATACGCTTGTCCGCAGCAAAACAACGGCGGCAAATCATCTGCACGCCATCACGCATCAGGGAAAACCCAACAAAAGTTCCATCGGCAGAACCGAGCGGCACATCAATTTTTTGAACAAACAGGTAAAAGAAATTGAAAAAGAAATCGAACTGTTTGTAAATCAAGATGTTAAGTTAAACAAGAAATTGGAATTTTTGACGAGTATTCCCGGAGTTGGCTTGCTCACGGCGGCAACAATAGTTGCAGAAACAAACGGTTTTGCGAGCATTAACAGCATCAAGCAACTGACAAGTTATGCCGGTTTAGACGTAAAACTCGCAGAATCAGGTACTTGGACAGGCAAAAATCGCATCAGCAAATGCGGTAACAGCCACATTCGCAAGGCATTATATATGCCATCGCTGTCAAATATTGTTTATGATAAAATAAACAAGAATTTTTACGAACGGCTTCAAGAAAACAATAAATTGCCAATGATTGCGCTTGTGGCTGTTCAGCGAAAAATGCTTGGTTTGATGTACACGCTTTGGAAAAACGAAACGATGTATGATGTAAATCATTGATAATCATCGGGTAATATGGAACACCTGCCTTTCCTTTTGGTCATTTGTCCGAAGGACAAAAAGGGTAATAAATAAAAAATTGTGGAAGTAAAATCTTCCACAATACAGGATAAACATCGGTATAAAATATCACACCTTTGCCTTCCTTTTGGTCGCTGCAAAGATAAAAAATATTTTTAATAAAATAATAAAATAAAATGTTAAATATTAGGAATTTATTTGGTTTTTAACACAGTACCTTATTGGCATTACTTTCCGATACAAAATTTACTAAAAATATTCCCCAGCACTTCATCGGTAGAAATTTCGCCAGTGATTTCGCCCAAGTGGTGCATCGTTTCGCGAATGTCTTGACTGAGGAGGTCGCCGCTGAGATTGCGGGTCAAGCCCGCAATGACACGTTTTATAGCATTGTGCGCCTTTTGCAGAGCCTCGTAATGACGAATGTTGCTAACAACAACATCGTTGGCTTGCAGTTCGGGGATTTGCGATTTTTGCAGCAATAAATCTGTTAAAATTTCGGTGTTTGTGCCGATTTTTGCAGAGATAAATATTTTTTCGGTGTCAAAATTTTTAAACAATTCGGCAATTTTTTCTACTTCGGCACTGCTTTTTTTGTCAATTTTATTAAAAACCAAAATGATTTTTTGTTGATAATCTTTGATTTTTGTTTCTGAAATCTGTTGAGAAATTTTGTCAAAATCTTCGGAACAATCTATCAGCCAGAGAATTATCGCAGCGTTTTCTATTGCCTTAAAAGTGCGTTCAATACCTAGATTTTCGATTGTGTCAGCGGTTTGGCGAATGCCTGCGGTGTCGATAAAACGGAATGTTACACCTGCAATATTAACGGTGTCCTCAATTGTGTCGCGCGTTGTGCCGTGAATGTCCGACACTATCGCTTTGTCCTCGTTCAAAAGCAGGTTTAGCAGGGTCGATTTGCCGACATTTGTCTGTCCGACAATCGCCACAGGAATGCCGTTTTTGAGCGCGTTGCCAAGACTGAAAGAGTTTTCTAAACGGCTGATTTTCTGCTCAATTTCGCGTGCCAGATTTTCCAATTTTGCGCGGTCGGCAAAAGTTACGTCTTCTTCCGAAAAATCGAGTTCGAGTTCTATAAGCGACACAAAATCAAGTAGTTGCGTGCGCAGGTTGTTCAGTTCGTTGGAGAAGTTGCCGCGCATTTGGCTGACGGCAATTCGGTGCGCAGAGGCGGAAGTCGAGGCGATTAAATCGGCAACGGCTTCGGCTTGGCTTAAGTCCATTTTGCCATTGAGAAAAGCGCGCTGCGTAAATTCGCCCGCACTCGCCAACGAGCAGCCGTTGGCAATCAGCAGTTTAAGAATTTCCTGCTGAATAAAAATTGAGCCGTGGCACGCAATTTCTACAATGTTTTCGCCTGTGAAAGAGTGCGGAGAGTGGAAAACGGACACTAAAACCTCATCAATTAGAGCCTCCCCAAGCCCCTCCACAAGAGGGGATGTTACGTTGTACCTTTTGACAGTATTTGCCGCCTGTGTGGAAAGCAAATTCTTCCCCCTTGTGGGGGGATTGAGGTGGGCTAAAATCTTATCGCAAATTTCAAAAGCCTTGCTGCCAGAAACTCTGATTACAGCAATTCCGCCAACACCCGCAGGCGTAGAAATAGCGCATATTGTATTTGTATTCAAATTATGAATTATAAAATGTTAGTTCTTTTGGTAATAATTAAAAGGACAGGTGTCATTCCCGCGCAGGCGGGAATTCCATTTATACATTGCAATAAGGAGATTCCCGCCTGCGCGGGAATGACAGGTTGCTTCATTTTATTCTGTTTATTTAATTGTTTTTCTATTATCTTAAAAAACATTTTTAACCCGCAATTCGCATTAATTATTAAATGTAAAA
>JAISKN010000034.1 GCA_031260925.1 Prevotellaceae bacterium
AATGGTTACTTGTTATGTTCGCTTGTCTTGGTGTTGCTGCACTCATAATAAGCATTATTTTAAAAAGCGTTGATAAGAAAAAAGGAATTGGGCTTGAATTGCCAAACGTTAAAGAATAATGGTTAATGTTTAATGATTAATTGGGGAAAATTGGAATTTTCTGATTTTTCCCAATTTTTTTTGTAATTTTGCAGAAATAATTAGCACACGTATAACACAGATTTGACGGATTTACGCTGATAGATTTTAAAAAAAATCTGTGTTAATCCGTCAAATCTGCATAATCTGCGTGCAAAACAACAATCACAAATGAAAATCGTTATTGATAAAAATATTCCATATATTCAGAACATTTTTGAAGAATGCGCCGAAGTCAATTATTTGCCAAGCCAAGAGATTGATAACGAGGCAGTTAAAGATGCTGACGCACTCATAATTCGTACTCGTACCATTTGCAACGAAACTCTTTTGCACGGCGCGAAAGTCAGTTTTATCGCCACAGCAACAGCAGGCACAGACCATATTGACTTTGATTATTGCAAAAAAAACAACATTAAAGTTTTTTCGGCAGCGGGCTGCAATGCCTCGTCTGTGGCGCAATATGTCGGCTCGGCAATGGCAGTATATTTCCTCCCCCCGCCCCCCTCCAAAATAGAGGGGGAGAGTGGGGCATCTCAAATTTACACAAACTTTGAAATACCACACACTCCCCCTCCTGTAAAGGAGGGGGTCGGGGAGAGGACAATCGGCATTGTTGGTTGGGGACACGTTGGGAAAGAGGTTGAAAAACTTTGCAATGCGCTGGGGTTTAAGGTTTTGCGCAACGACCCGCCACTCGCTACCCAAACCCAACCATCTCTATTGAAGATGGAGAAAGATAAATTTCAAATTTGCACAAACTGTGAAATACCACACACTCCCCCTCCTTTACTGGAGGGGGTTGGGGGGAGGTTTGTATCTCTTGACGAAATTTGCGAGAACGCCGATATTATTACCTTTCACACGCCATTGACATTTTCGGGCGAATTTGCCACAAAAAACCTTGCAGACGAAGCATTTTTCCAGAAACTCAAACGCAAACCGCTGATTATCAACGCAGCGCGAGGGGGAATAGTCAATGAAAAAGCGTTATTAAATTCATTTTACGATAAAAAAATATCTGATTTTGTGCTTGACTGTTGGGAAAATGAGCCGAATGTTTCGCCCGAAATTGCAGCAAAAAGCCTCATTGCTACGCCGCACATTGCGGGCTATTCCGCTGACGGCAAAGCAAATGCAACGAGAATGTGCATTGAGGCGGTGAGCGATTTTTTCAAACTTAATCTTAACTTTTCCAAAGTTTTGAACGTTGAAAAAGTTTGCGTTGATTACAAAGGCGAAAAACTGTTAAAATATCTTTTGCAAAATTATAATATTATGCAAGACAGCGCAAATTTCAAGGGAAATATCAATAATTTTGAGTTTTTTAGAAATAATTATTGGGAAAGGAGAGAAATTTCTTTTTAAATTTTACTACTTTTGCACTCTAAATTTTTTATAAATAAAAAAAATGGGAATTACACAAAAATTATCTTTGATGCTTGAGCATCTTATAGACGGCAGTCTTGAATTTGGCAAAAACCTGATTTTTGCCATAATCGTCTATTTTATAGGACGTTATGTTATAAAATTCTTGATGAGGCTGATAGAAAAAATTATGCTTCGGCGCAAACTTGACGAAACATTGCGCTCTTTTGTCAGCAACCTTGTTAAAGTGATTTTGCAGGTTACACTTTTCGTGTTTATCATCACAATTTTGGGCGTGAGAGGCTCGTCAATAATGGCGTTGGTTGCCTCGGCGGGACTTGGCATAGGGCTTGCATTGAGCGGCACTCTGCAAAATTTTGCAAACGGCGTGCTGCTGCTGCTTTTTAAGCCGTACCGCGTGGGCGATTACATCGAAACTCAGGGAATTGGCGGCACTGTGAAGGCAATTCAGATTTTCCACACAATTCTTGTAACATCTGACAACAAAACAATTTACATTCCAAACGGCACAATGAGCAGCAGCCTGATGACGAATTTCAATCAGCAAAAAACGCGCCGAATTGAGTGGAATATCGGCATTGAATACGGCGAAAGTTTTGACAAAGTGCGTCAAACAATTCTCGAAGTTATCGGCACCGAGAAACGTATTTTAAATTCGCCCGAGCCGCTTATTGAACTTAACCAACTCGCAGATTCACAGGTAGTTGTGATTGTCAGAGTATGGGTAAAAGTTGATAATTATTGGGACGTATATTTTGCCACAAACAAAAAAATCTACGAAACTTTTAACCAAAAAGGAATTAATTTTCCCTTTCCGCAACTCACAATACATCAATGATTAATTTTTAATGATTAATGATTAATGCTAATTACGGGTTGAAATTCTATATTTTGGTGTTTTTTTGTGCCGTTAGGCACATTATATTGGTAGAAAAATAATCCCCTCCAATTCTTTGTGCCGTTAGGCACTAAATGTTATTTATATTGCGTACCTACGGCACTCTGTCGGTTATATTAAACATATTTCTACCAATATTTAGTGCCTGACGGCACATTTAAAAACCGTTATTAGCGTTATTACCATTAATAAAAAAGTGCAAAGTTTTCTAAAACTTTGCACTTTTTTAATCATTAATCCATTAAAAATTAATCATTATTTCGTTTTGCTGTCTGCCTCCACTTCGCGCAAAACTGACTGATAAATATCTATCTGGTATTTTTCAAAAAGATATTTTACCCATTCGTCTTCGAGATAGTTCTGATAATCTGACGTTACCGCGCCGCGAACATCGGTGTAACTTTCGGGCAATGTCGGCAGCACTTTTCCCAAAACAAAAGCGTAAGGGAACTTCTCATTAGGCGTAAATTCCGCCGTTTTGTCTTTGAAAGCGAGTTTATCAACGGCTTTGTTGTCGCCCTTTTTCCACAAACCATATTGAGAATCAATCAAAACAGAATCTTTGTTGATTGTTTTTGCAAGATATGAAGCAATGGAATCTGACGGCAGTTTTTTAACCGCTTTTTCAACCTGTTTTGCAATGTTTTTATCTTTGCAATAGAAAACTCTGCCTTTAAAATGCGGCGTTTCCCAAGCATAATTTTTAATATTTTCTTTAAAATATTCTTCCAAACCCTCTTTATCTCTCACGGCTTTGTCCCAAACCATTTCGTTGGAAATGTTAAAAAGCAAAATTCCATCGTGATATTCCTGCAAAAGATTTTTAAGGTCAGGATATTTATTTTCGAGTTGAGAATCTTCGTAAGCAATCGCCTCTTCTTCAATAAAACTGTTAAGTCTTGCCGCAACTTGCGCAGGAGCACTCTCAATTTCATTGTTAGTTTTTACATAAACGTAATAAATAAATTTTTCCTGAGAAATATTTTTGTTGCCGATTTTGAACAGCGGTTTTTGAAATTTTGCAACTTCGGACAGAAAAACAGTGTCGGTATTCACGCATTTTTTCGCATATTCCAAAACTTCGTCAAAAGCAGGCTGAAAAAACTCATAACCGTACTCTTTTTTTACTTTTTGCGCCATTGCTTTTGCGCCTGCATTGGCACGCTCATCGTTTTTAAACTGCTTGATAATTTCGGGCTTTATTTCGTCGAAACTTGCAATGCCTTTTTTATCTTTCAACATAATAATATGCCAGCCGAACTGCGTTTTTACAGGCGCGCTGATGTCGCCGCTGTTTTTGAGCGCGAAGGCTGCATTTTCAAATTCAGACACCATTTTACCAACGCCGAAAAAGCCCAAATCGCCGCCGTTTCGCGCAGTACCTTTGTCGTCTGAAAGTTGTTTTGCTTTTTCTGCAAAATTATCTTTGGTCAATGTTTTTGAAATCTCAACTATCTCATTATAAACCTGTTGCATCTGTTCCTGCGTTGCATTTTCTGGAAATCTTTTCATAATATGCGCCGCATCAACCTTGCCGACAGCAGGGCGTTTATTCAAAATTTTTACGATATAATAACCGTAACTTACCATGACAGGCGCGGAAAGCGTGCCGACAGGAAGGTCATAAACCGCTTTTTCAAGCGCGTAAGGCAAACCGATTTGCCCCGTTACCCAACTGAGAAAATTTTGCGAGGCGGACACCTCTTTTGCTGTTTTTGCAAAGTCCTCTTTTTTGAGTTTTTTGCAAAGGTCAAGTGCGCGGTTATACACGTCTAACGTATCTTGCGGGGTTGCATCTCGCGGAAGTTGCAGGAAAATGTACATAATTTCCACGTCTTGTTTCAAACGCTCGTAAGCCTCTTCGGCGAGTTTTTCCTCGATAGAATTGTCCGAAAGGTAGGGCGCAGCAAGTTGTGAGCGATAACCGTTAAATTCGCGTTTGAAACTTTGCAGCGTGTCCAAACCGAGATTTTCAGCCTCAACCACTTTGAGTTTAAATTTTTTAAACAACTCAACATATTCGTCAAGGCTTTTTCTGTCAAGATTGTTTGCCGCATTGTTTTTAAAATAAATGTACTCAAATTCCGATTTTGTAACATTTTGATTTCCTACTTTCATCAAAACAGGGTCGGAATTTTGCGCTTTTGCACCAAAAACTGCAAAAGTTAAACCAAAAACTAAAATTAATTGCTTGATTTTCATAATATTTTTCAATATTTTATTAAAAAAATTTATTTATAATTTACGAGGTGCAAAATTACAAAAAAAATTGATAAATAAAAACTAAAAATTAGGAAAAATCTTAATTTTTAGTTTTTAAACTTTCAGTTCAAAAATTATGGGAACATCTAATAATTGACAAAAAATCAAAAGCAGGTGTCATTGCGGGCTTGACCCGCAATCTATTGAAAAACACTTATGAGCGATTGCGGGTCAAGCCCGCAATGACACGGTATGATATTTTTATGTTGCATATTGAAAAGTTTAATTTTTAGAAGTCCCCATTATTTTGTTTGAACAACTAAATAACGGCTTACTGACCAAAAATCTGTTGGGGCAAGAATTGTTAAAGTAAAACTGTTTTCATTATCTTTTTTCAAAGAATATGAGTTTTTTGGGTGAATAGTGAGAATTTTTGCAGATTTGGAATTGATTTTAAAAGTTTTGTTTTTAAGCAAATCAATCTTCGTAAAAATACTGTCGTTAAAATCTTCGCGGAACATTTTGCTGCTGTTAAAAATACCGCTTCCTGTAATTACTGCGTTGTCTGACAACACTTTACGCGAAGCAAAAACATACCAGCCTGTATTAATTTGCTGTTCTTTTTCATTGATAATTCTGCTGCGAATTTCGTTTTCCTGTTTCAATCCGCGAATTGCCAAATCTTGCTGTGAAATCAGTTCAGCGCGCTTTTTCAATTCCTCCGTCATATCAGAAATGTGCGCATTTTTCAACTCAACATCTTGCGTAAGTCGTTGAGCAGCAGCATTTAGTTCTGAAATATTTATAGTTTGGTTTTTTAAAAGACGCTCATTCAGTTGGTCAATTTTCGTTTTACTCTGATGAATAATTGATGCGATTTCAGACAATAAAGTTTTTATCTCCTTATTTGTGAAATTTCCATTATTTTCAAGTGAAAGTTCTATGATTTTATCTTCGCACGCCTTGATATTTTCGAGGTTTGAATGAATTTCATTCATTGTTGCAAAGTAAAAATTCACATCTTGTTCAATCTTTGCGCAATATTCCTTCAACGAATCATTTTCCGCTTTAATTTTATCTGCCTCATTTCCACAGGCGCAGCACACCGCAATCAAAACAGCAGTTACTGCATAATAAAAAATTTTGTTCCGCATAATATTAAATTTTGTTTTTAACGCTTTTTAGCAAAAACAGCAATATGTGTGCCAATCAACACAAAAATAAATTATTTTTAATAATGTTTAACATTGCATTCCTGCAACCACAATCACAAATTCGCCTTTTGGAGTGTTTTCTGTGAAATATTTTACAAGTTCGGCGAGAGTTCCGCGCTCGGTTTGCTCGAATTTTTTAGAGATTTCGCGCGAAACAGAGGCTTGTCGGTCGTTGCCGAAAACTTCGGCAAACTGCGTCAAAGTTTTCACAACTCGAAACGGCGATTCGTAGAAAATCATTGTTCGATACTCATTTTTTAACATTTCGAGGCGCGTTTGTCTGCCCTTTTTCTGCGGCAAAAAGCCCTCAAAACAGAATTTGTCGCAGGGCAAAGCCGACACTACAAGCGCAGGCACAAACGCCGTTGCACCCGGCAAACACTCAATTTTTATCGACTTTTGCACGCAAGCCCGCACAAGCAAAAATCCCGGGTCAGAAATCGCAGGCGTGCCTGCATCGGTTATCAGCGCAACATTTGCCCCAAGCAAAATTTTCTCCGAAATCGACTCAACACTCTGATGCTCATTGAATTGATGATGCGAAAAACACTTGGTTTTAATCTCAAAATGTTTGAGCAAAACGTTGCTCGTGCGCGTGTCCTCCGCCAAAATAAAATCAACCTCCTTCAAAACCCGCAACGCCCGAAGCGTTATATCTTCGAGATTGCCGACAGGGGTTGGTATAAGGTACAGGTTTCCCATAATTTGTCAATTATTGTCAATTATTTGTTCATTTTCTTTCTCAAAATTCAAAAGTGCGTTGCTCAATTCTTCGTCAGAAGGCAAGGCTGATTTTACCGTTTCCGCCAATTCGGTATAATGAAAAGTGCTTACGCCAATAGGGTTGTTGATGTCTTTGAGGGCAAATTCAACTTCGTAATTGTCTTTGTTTTTGCAGAGCAAAATTCCGATTGTGGAATTATCGCGCTCGTCTCTCACCAATTCATTTATGGCAGAAATATAGAAATTGAGTTTGCCCGCATATTCTGGCTCAAACTCTTTGATTTTCAATTCTATAACAATGTACGCTTTTATTTTTGTGTGATAAAAAAGCAGGTCGGTACGATAATCTTTTTTGCCTATTTTGAGTAAAAATTGCCGTCCCATATAGGCAAAACCAATGCCAAGTTCTGGCAAAAAATGTGAAATATGCTGCACGAGTGCTTTTTCAAGTTCGGTTTCTTTCACTTTGTCAGAAAGTTGCAGAAAATCAAAGTTATACGATTCTTTCAAAATAGCGTTTGCGAGGTCGCCTTGCGGTTCTGGCAACGTGAGTGCAAAATTGGTAATGGCTTTCCCCTGCCTGCCGTAAAGATTTGTTTCTATCTGATATTCAAGCACTGCGCGGCTCCAATTATTTTCTATCGTTTTATGAACGTAAAAAAGGGCTTGGTCAAGGTCTTTGATTTTTTGCATTATCAAAATATGGTGTCCCCAAGGAACGAGCGATAATTTGGAAACAAGTTGTTCCCAAATTTCAAATTGTGGCACAGGTTGTGCCATTTTTATAAATTGCTCTATTTCAGCACTTAATAATTTGGGAACAAATTGTGCGCTAATTTCAATATTATTGTTTTCTAATTTTGAAACAAGTTGTTTCACTTTTTTATCTTCCTGATTTTTAGGACATTGTAAAAGTGAAACAAGTTGTTTCACTTTTGAATAGTCTTGCGAATAAAATAAATGCCATTGTTTAATAAACATTAGATTTCTAAAAGAAAAACCCCTCATATTAGGAAATTCTTCCCGCAAATCTTTGCTTAACTGCTCAATAAAGCCGCTACCCCATTTGGCAAACTCTTGTTTTTCAACAATTTGCTCGCCCAAATTCCAATAGAGCATTATCATTTGGCTATTAACCGACAGCGCGGCTTTGATTTGACTGCCCTGTATCTGCGATTTTAAGTTTTTTAACCAATCGCGATATTCTGAAAGTTTTATTATTTCGTTCATAAATTTGTTGGGGATTATTTTGCACAAATATTTCTCAATTTTTCAAAGAACATTTCTACATATTTCAAAACTTCATCATCAACATCTTTGATTGTTTTAGCATCTGTAACACAAAATTTTTTCCACATACCTCCACCAAAACCATTATCATTGAAATCTGAAAGCAATCCTATTTCTTGTAGTTTTTTGGAAATGATTTCTTTTTGATAATCTTCCGTCAAAGTTTCATTATTTGTTTTTCCGCCATCGTTAAGCCAAAAATCAATTGTAACTATATCTCTAAAAAATCTAACATCTAATTTGTATGGTATTTTAGTGTCAATATTCAATTCAAAACACCACTGCCAAGTAGTATGACGATATTTCTTCTGAAAAATAGAATACTCACCTATTTTTTCTATAAAAATATCTGCTCTGTATATTTCTAATTCATTAAGATATTTGGAAATTGCTTGAGCGTTTTCCAAACCGCCTTTTTGATTTATAATCTCATAAAAATTGTCTTTTATATCTCTGTCTGTTGCCATATTTGAAATTTGTTTTAAAAGTTTTCCATATTGATACAAAAATGAAAAGCAGTCCTTATTATATTCGGATTTTTTGATACACGATTGTAACCATCCATTAAATAAATTGTTATCATTATGTTTGTTAGTATATGCAGCAATATTTACAATTTTATTATTCAAATCACCATTATCTGTTCGTGGTGCAGTCTTATTTTTGTTTGGTGTCAGATAAACAACGCATTGAACATCATAGCCTTCTGCAATAATATCATTGTAATAGCGACCTAATTGATTATCCATATCAGTGGCGTTATTGATTTTATTCTCAATAATAATTGCTTTCATAGATTTTTTATTTTTTATAAAAATATCAATCCGCCCTTTTTCTTCATGTTTTAATGATTCTTCTGTACTTACTTCCGAATTTATAAAATCATCTTTGTTTATTTTCAATTTAGGTCTTAATTTGTTCAGATAATCAATAAATAAGTCCAAATATAAATTATTCTGCTTATGAATGCCATCTGGATTAAGCAACATTGCTAAAATTTCACTATGAAATTCTTCCCGTCTTGGATTTTTGGTAGAAAATGAAAATACATTAAATGTATTGTTTAGATATTCGTCTTCTACTGCTTTAAGTCTTTTTCCAATATCTTTTAATCCATCTTGATTTATAAATTCTCTTATGTTCATTTTTCTTAATTATAACATTTTTCTTGCAAAATTACAATTTTTCTATCACTGTTCAAAACCGTTTTTCGCGCACTGCGACCATTTCCATTTTGTAGAGTTGGTCGTTGCGGTGCAGGGTTTCGGTGGTTTTTAGGGAAAAGGGAACGCCTTTTTCTACCGATGGCACGGACTTTAAATCTACTCTGATTTCTTCGATTTTTGCCTCGTAAGCACCTGTGGTATTGCCGATTACGAGAATTTCATCGCCGATTTTCAGGCTGCCTGTTTCAAGCAGAAATTCCGCTACGCCGATTTTACCAAAGAAATTTGTGCATCTGCCGACAAAAACTTTTCGGCGCGTTGCCTGCGAGCCATACACGGAGTTCCACTCGCCGAGCCGCTGCCCAAGATAGTAGCCGTTCCAAAAGCCGCGATTGAAGACACGCGCAAGTTTTTCGTTCCACAC
>JAISKN010000333.1 GCA_031260925.1 Prevotellaceae bacterium
GTTCGCAAACAGGATATTTATATTTCAAAAAATTATCTAACCGAAGACGAAATAGACCGCTTAAACCGCTTTGTAACCGTGTTTTTGGAAACGGCAGAACTTCGGGCAAAAGAGCGCAAAGATATTACGATGGCATTTTGGAAAGAAAATGTTGATAAAATTCTACTGCTCAACGACAAACAAATTCTTTCGGGCAAAGGTTCGATAAGCAATGCGCAAATGGAAGAATTTGTAGATAACGTGTATTTGCAATTCGACACAGGGCGAAAAAAACAGAATGCTTTACTTGCTGATGAACAGGACATTACAGAAATCAAAGAATTGGAAAACGAAGTTAAACATTTAAAAACAATTTAAACTATGATTAAAAACACGTTACATTTCGGCAACCCCGCATATTTAAGCATAAAAAACAGCCAACTCGTAATAAAACTCCCCGAAGTAGAAAAGAACGATACTTTACCTGAGAGTTTTAAGGCGGAAAGCGTACGGACAATACCGATTGAAGATATTGGCGTGGTGGTGATTGACAACAAGCAGATTACATTTACGAGCGGTTTGATGGAGGCGTTGCTTGATAATAATTGCGCGGTGATAACCTGCGACAGCAAAAGTATGCCGCAGGGTTTGCTTTTGCCGTTGGAAAAGAATACTACGCAGAGCGAGCGTTTTCAGGCGCAGATTGATGCAAGTTTGCCGTTGAAAAAGCAACTTTGGCAGCAAACTGTTCAACAAAAAATTGAAAATCAGGCAGCAGTGCTTTCGCAATGTAAAATGCAGAATGTAAAATGTAAAATTACTGAAAATGTGCCTGTTACAAATATGTTGAAATGGGCAAGCGATGTAAAAAGCGGCGACAGTGATAATCTTGAAGGTCGTGCGGCGGCTTATTATTGGAAAAATATTTTTGCAACAAAAATTGAAGATTTTACACGCGGAAAAGATGGCGTTCCGCCGAACAATTTACTGAATTACGGCTACGCAATTCTTCGGGCAGTAGTGGCGCGGGCATTGGTGGCGAGCGGACTTTTGCCCACGCTTGGCATTCACCACCACAATAAATATAACGCCTATTGCTTGGCTGACGATGTGATGGAGCCGTATCGCCCCTTTGTTGATAAATTGGTGGCAGGAATTGTGAATGAAGAAATTGAGCAATGCAGGAATTTAGAAATTGAACTGACAAAAGAAATTAAAGTAAAATTGCTACAAATTCCTGTTTTAGACGTGATAATTGGCGGACAACGCAGCCTGCTTATGAGTGCTGCGGGGCAAACTACCGCCTCATTGGCAAAATGCTATTTGGGAGAAATCAGAAAAATCGCCTACCCTGTTTTTCAATAACAGAATGGTAATTTTTTTGAGAATTTGAGATTGCAATTTGATAAAATTCTGATAAAATTTTCTGGATAGAAAGTTGTTTTTTTGTAAAATAGCATTTTTTAAAATAATAACATTTTGATTTTCAGTTATTTAGAAATATTAAAAAAAAACGGCAAAAGTATGTTAGATTAAAAAAAAAGTTGTACCTTTGCAGTCCAATTTTCTGAAAAAATAGGGCCGATTCGTCTATCGGTTAGGACGTAAGATTTTCATTCTTGAAAGAGGGGTTCGATTCCCCTATCGGCTACAAAATTTAACGAGTAAAATTTGTTTAGATAATGGCAAATCATAAATCATCACTTAAAAGAATCAGGCAGATTCAAAAACGCAGATTGCACAATAAATATTATGCAAAAACTGCCCGTAATGCCGTGCGTAATTTGCGCGCAACATCAGAATTGGCTGCTGCACAGGAGTTTTTTCCAAAAGTAGCCTCAATGTTGGACAGACTGGCAAAAAAACACATTATTCACAAAAACAAAGCCTCCAATTTAAAATCAAAATTGGCAAAGCATGTGAATAAACTTGCGGCGTAATAACTAAAAAAAGAGTTTTTTTTGTTTCATAAAAAGACCTCGCTTTATTCAAAGCGGGGTTTTGTTGCTTGGGACTGATGATTGGCATAAAAAATGTAAAAATTGACAAATGTTTTTTTTAAAAAATATGTTGCACAACATTTTCCTGTTTCCCATTATTCCGCACTGTTGCTTATACAATATTAGGGACTTTTAATAATTGAGAAAAAAATCAAAAGCAGGTGTCATTGCGGGCTTGACCCGCAATCTATTGAAAAACACTTACGAGCGATTGCGGGTTGTCATTCTGAACTTGATTTAGAACCGCAATGACACGATATGATGTTTTTATGTCACATATTGAAAAGTTTAATTTTTAGAAGTCCCATATTATACTTCTGTAAAAAAAAATAATAAAATTTTGTAAAAATATATTGTTTATTAAAAAATATTCATAACTTTGCAGTTTCTTTAATAGAAGAAATTTGTACATTAATTTTTTATTGTTTAATAAGTAAAATCTTGAAGTTATGAAAACAATTTTTACAAAATTTTCAGCACTTTTTGTGCTTATGTTATGTTATGCTTTTGCTGCTGCACAAACTGCTTTGCCTTACAAAAACGGCTTTGAAAATGCAACAGAAAATGCGGCTTGGCAAATGGTTTCCGACAGTCGAAACCCTGCTAATAATTGGGTTGTCGGCAATGCTGCGGGAACATTCCGCTCGGGTAATGCCCTCTATATTTCAAGCAATTTAGTTAGCAAACCTGCAACCTATAACGATACGGCAGCAACAACCGTTTTTGCCTCCCGCGAATTTATTTTGCCTGTTGGCGGCACTTATTCAATCTTTTTTGATTTGAAAAATTATACTCCGCAAAATACAGACAGTCTTTTTGTTTGTTGGGTTGATAATTCTGTAAATATTCAACTGAATGCAGATGGAAGTTTGCCCGATTGGGTACATCAAACCAATAAACTGTCCGAAATTTTGCAATATGGACAGGCTAATGCTTGGAAGACCTCCTCTTTTTCCGTTTGCGGCACAGGCAACCCCGAAAAGTTAGTTTTTGTTTGGAAAAAAAACAGTATTCATTCGGCAAACACAGCAGTTGCTGCGATAATTTCTATTGACAATATTCAAATTAATCAAAATACGCCTATTAATTATTTTTCGGGTTTTGATACGCCTGAGCAGCGAGCAGGCTGGACATTTGTAAATAAGGAACAATGTGTAAATAAATGGAATATCGGTTCGGCTGTTTCTATTACGCACCCGAATGCGCTTTATATTTCCAACGATAACGGCAACAGTAATGCTTATACAGGTACTTCGTCGGGTTATGTGTCGGCTTATAAAGAAATTACACTGCCTGCTGGCGAGCAGTTTAATATTGATTTTGACTGGAAAAGTACAGGCGATGACAACGATTTTATGTATGTTTGTTGGAACGAAGACACTACCTGGACAAAAAATCCAATAAACCTTACCAACAACTCTGCCGCTATGCCGTCTGCCGCAACACTTAAAGCACAGTTACTAAACGGACGCACAAATATTAAAGTTAATAAATCGCTGAATTGGGAACACGGAAAATTTACCGTAACAGGTATGGGGCGACCTGTAAAACTTATCTTTTTCTGGGCGAACAACAGCAGCGGAACATACCAATCGCCTGCGGCAATCGACAATGTAAATATTACGAAAACAAATTCCACTTGTGCAACACCTGTAATTACAAATGTTAATATTAACAACAGCACCGCTACGGTTACCTGGACTGGTTCGGCAACTTCTTATCAATTAATTTACAGAAATACATACGAGTCAGAAGGACGCTCTGTTGTGGTTGATAATGCTGTTTCACCTTATATTGTAACAGGATTAAGCAAAGGACATTATACTTTTATGGTAAGAGGTATTTGTGAAAATTCATATAATTTTTGCGGAGATTTAATAAACGATACATCGGCTTTTGCAACCACTCACGCTAAATTATTGCTTTCTGGCGATGGCTGTATTGATTATTGGAAATTAACAGGCAACCCAAATCTTTTAGCGCAATACGGAGATTATAATAACCCGTCATCAATTACAGGCATTGTAGATGATGGACAAGATGCAGAAACAAGCCGCCATACTCTTATTACTGCACCGAGTTTTGACCCAAGAACTGATGGTTTGTTAAGTACAATACCTGACGGAAGTCTGGCAACTGTAAGGCTTGGGAATTGGCAAATTGGTGCAGAAGCAGAAAGATTAACCTACACTTTTACAGTTGACCCTGAATATGCAATTCTTTTAATGAAATATGCAGTTGTATTGGAAGACCCTGGCCATACTCCACCAGAAACAACTCAACCAAAATTTACTTTGGAAATTTTAAATGCACAAAATGAAAATGTTGATGCAGATTGTGGAAATGCAAATTTTGTAGCAGGCTCTACCACCAACGATGAAACTTGGCATTCTGTAGGAAGCGGCTATAACCTTACATTGTGGAAAGAATGGACTACCGTAGGTTTGAATTTACAAGAACGTGCAGGACAGACCCTGAAAGTGCGTTTGACAACTTATGATTGCAGTCAAAGCGGACACTATGGCTACGCCTACTTTACACTTGATTGCAAAAAAGGAGAATTGAAGGGATTAAGTTGCGGAAGCGAAGAGGTCAAGCCTATCGAGGCACCAGAAGGATTCAATTACTGCTGGTATCTTGCAAGCGACAGATACCAAACCTGCATAAACACAACAAGAACTTTTGTGCCTGCGCCTACCGACACAAATACCTACATTTGCAAAGTTATGCAAAAAAATAATCCAGGGTGCTTCTTTAATCTCCCCGCACGCCTTTCTCCCCGCTATGCAGAGGCTCACCAAGATTGGCAATGGGTGCCTGAACATTGCGAAAACTATATTAAGTTAGTAAATAACAGCGTAATAAAATATGGAGACAATGCAAGTGATGAGCCTGTTGAATATTCAACCTGGACTTTGTCAAATGCAAGCGGTGTTGTAAGCGTAATTAACGAAGTCAGCCCAAAAGTTAGAGTGCCGGACGAGGGCGCAGATTATAACGTGGAACTTATTTCAAGAATTGCAAACGGCGAAAGTTGCGGCGCGGATACGATAAATTTTCGCGTGGTTGTACCCAAAGTTGCACCAATTCAGCAAAAAACTACGGCAAATGTATGCGATGGCGAAACTTACAGGTGGCTGGCTAATGGACAAAATTATACTCAAACTACCAACGACACCATTTTTCACGTCAATGGTGCAGGCTGCGACAGCCTCGAAATACTTAATCTGTTTGTCGGTGCAAAATATGCCCCAGAACTTTTTGACACTATTTGTCGGGGCGAAAGCCGTTCTTGGGAAGGACAAACTTTAACCGAAACAGGCATTTATGAAGCGCGTTATCCGACATCAGTAGGCTGCGACAGCGTTATAACAATGAATTTCTTTGTTCATAATACGATGAATATTGCACAGTCTGCGCCGATTGGTACAATTTGCGCGATTGATGATAATCAATTCTCAATAAACTATTCAAACAACGCTGCTCCGACAAAATACGCGATGACTTTTGACAAAGGTTTCAGCGCAGATGCAGGTGTAACTTCGGGCGGAAGTATTATTGTGCCTTTGCCGATTAATATTAGACCCGATAAGTATAATGTTGAAATTGAGTTTATAAATGAAAATATCGGAGACGAATATTTCTGCAAAAAAGAAAAAATCTCTATTCCGTTTGAGGTAAGTTATTCGCAACATATCATTGAGCAGAATTGGAATGATGTTATCGCGCTTTTGAATAATAATTACAACGACCCGCAAAACAGCAGCGGAACAGGCAATGGCTACACATTTACAAGTTATAAATGGTACAAAAACGGAAAACTGATTGACGACGAAACAAAATCGTATATTTATATTCCGAGCGGGCTGGAAATGGGCGCGCAATACAACTTGCTGC
This sequence comes from Prevotellaceae bacterium, assembly GCA_031260925.1. Taxonomy (GTDB): domain Bacteria; phylum Bacteroidota; class Bacteroidia; order Bacteroidales; family Paludibacteraceae; genus F0058. The sequence goes on from JAISKN010000333.1 coordinate 5,877, forward strand.
TCACACGCACAGGCGAAGACTATGAAGTTTTTACCTGTCCGATAACAGCGCAGCCCTTTACCGAGCAACAGGCGCAGCCGACAATCACTTCGCCGAGCGGAATTTTGCCAATGTATGCTGCCGACAACGGCACGGTTGATATTTGGAATGTGCAGGGAATTTTGATTTCCACGCAAAAAATCACAAGTGGAGAAAGCCAAATCATTGCTCCTGCAATAAGTGGAATCTATATTTTAGATATTAAACTTAATAATGGAATTCGCAAAAATATTAAAATTGTTGTAAATTAAAAAAATAGGTCATTTCGAGCAATAGCGAGATATATTCTGTAAAAAAAATCAGATTTTCCGCTTTGCTCGAAATGACGTACTAAAATAAAATTTCTATATTTCAAAAAAAATATTAAAAAATTATTTGCATAAAAAAAAATTAATGAATAACTTTGCCGTTCGTTTCTAAAATGGAAAAATCTCGTTAATTTTCTGCAATGTAAAGTGATTAAAAAACCTTAATTCGTATATAAAAAATGAATCAAAAAAGAATTTTTAGCAAATTTGCAATGGCTATTGCTGTTTTTGCGCTAATCTCGGGAGGAGTTTCAGCACAAAAAAAGGAAACCCGCCATTATCTCGGTGGTTGGCTCTACGGCGGATATTCCGCAATGTTCCACAGTTTTGATAACACGAGCGTACTCGGCGGTGCTGGAGGCGGTTTTGGGTTGGGTTATCAACTGCGCCGCAACCAGTTTATTTTCAACACAGGCGTTGAGTTTGAGTTTCTGAACTCTGCCACAAAAGTAACAGGCATTGACGGTACATTCCCAATTAAAGACACACAAGGGAAAGATGTGTCATTTAATGCTCATTTTCCCTCTTACCGCGACCACCAGAAAGTTACTTACCTTAATTTGCCGATTTTGGCAGGTATGCAATTCAATGGCGATATTCCTTTTTATTTCCTTGCAGGAGTAAAGGTAGGCACGCCCATCAAAAACACATTTTCTTCCAATGGAACAATCAGAACTGACGGTTGGTATGAACAATACATTGACACATTTATAAATATGCCTAACCATTATTATAAAGAACAAGATTTTAATGGTGTAAAAGGTGTTTCTATTTTTTCTAAAATCAATGTAATGGCATCGGTTGAATTTGGCGTTGATATTAATAAATATATTTTTAAAGAGCAGGAAGCAGCGAAAAAAGCCAAACAAAAAGCAAAGAAAAG
>JAISKN010000020.1 GCA_031260925.1 Prevotellaceae bacterium
ATTTGTTTAAACCTGATTTTTCTTACTAAACAACCTCAGTAACAAGATACATATTTCTTCGTGTATCTTCGTGCAAACTTTGTGTAACTTCGTGTAAATAAATGTATTACACAAAGTTACACGAAGGAAACACGAAGCCGCACGAAGAGTAATGTTATTTCTTATTTTGCAATTTTCAAAGAAATGGCTAACTTTGCAAAAAATTTAACTTTGCTGATGATGTATATATTGTTGGCAATATCTAACATTTAAAAAAATATTTATGAAAGAATTTCCAAAATTTTTTGACAACAACGACTATTTCATTGATGAAAAAGTTGGTTTTTTAAAATTTCACAACGCCTACAAAGTATTCAACAAAGATGGCGAACAAATCGGTAATATCACCGAAAAAATGTCGGTGGGTAAAAAAATGCTCACGCTGCTGCTTAACAAGGCAATGTTTCCTTTTCGTATCGAAATTAGAGATATGGAAGATAATTTGCTTGCATCAGTTACGCGCGGCTGGACATTTTTTATGTCAAAAATCACAATTTTAGATGCTGATAATGAGGCAATTGCAATTATCAAGCAGAAATTTAAAATGTTCAAACCCGAATTTAAAATTCTTGATTTGAACGAAAATGAGTTGGCAAAAATTGCTGGCGATTGGAAAGCGTGGAATTTTGCAATCACAACCAATGACAGTAAATCTATCGGCACAATTTCAAAAAAATGGAACGGAATTTTGAAAGAAAGTTTCACAACTGCCGATAAATACATTGTTTCAGTAGCACCAGAACTCAAAGAAGATTTGCTGAAAATAATCATTGTTTCTTCGGCTATCACTATTGATATGGTGCTAAAAGAAAGCAAATAAATTGTTTAGATTATAAAATATTAGATTTTTAGATATTAGATAGTTTAGTTAAATTGACAGTTTTTGTTTTATCTCTAAAATCTTAAAGTCTAAAAATCTAACAGTCTAACAGTCTAAAATCTAACAGTCTATAACCTATGTTAAAAATTATCACATTAGCAATCGTTCAAAGTTTTTTTTTGGCGGGCGGGCAGGTTTGCGTCAAACTCGCGATGGAAAAAATGCCTTCATTCAATTTTAGTTGGCACTATTTTTTTGCGTTGCTTACAAATTGGTGGTTTTTGGCGACAGGCGTTTTTTTCGGCGTTGCCACAGTTTTATGGCTCTATATGATTAAACATTTCGAGTTTTCGGTGGTCTATCCAATTACGAGCATTGCCTACGTTTTTGGAATGTTGGCAGCGATTTACATTTTTGGCGAAACTGTGCCAATCGTGCGCTGGTTGGGCGTTTTGCTGATTATGGCAGGAACAATTTTAATAGCGAAATAATTAGATATGAGATTATTAGATTTGAGATATTAGACAATTTAGCCGAATTGACAATATTAGTATCATATTTTATAATCTAAAATTTCATAAGTAATGCAATATAATTAATGTTATATTTTCTTTGCGGCTTTCCGACTTTCCGTCTTTGCGTTAAGAAATATATTTTTTGAACGCAAAGGCGCGAAGGCACAAAGACGCAAAGTATTACATTAATAATTTTATGGCACTTATTTTATATTTCAAATCTCATATCTCAAAATCTAAATATCTTATGTCAAAAAATCTAACAACAACAATCTTATTTTTAATGTTTTGTGTAAATATTTTTGCGCAAAATGGAAAAAAATTAAGCGAAAGCGAAAAAGCAATTTTTGAACAAAAAATGGTTGAGCAGTCGAAAAAAATCGAAACGCTGCAATGCAATTTTGTACAGGAAAAAACTTCGGTTTTGGTCGCTCAAAAGGCTGTGTCAAAAGGAATTATGCTGTATGCTTTGCCGTCAAAATTGCGCTGGGAATACACCGAGCCAACGCCTTCAACGCTAATTTTGAACGGACAAAATGCCGCGCTGCTCGATAAAAACGGGCAAAAAATCGGCAACGACAAGGCAATTAAACCGCTCGGCAATATCATTATTTCGATGATAAACGGGGACGGCATTAAAAACAACAGGCAGTTTTCGACTGAAATTTACGAAACTGACAAGCATTTTTTAATTATTCTCACGCCAATTCAAAAGCGTTTAAAGGAATTTTACAAAAATATTGAGTTAAAAATCGACAAGCACACATTTCTCGCCTCCGAAATCACAATGAACGAAAAATCAGGCGACAAAATGGTTATTTCATTGATAAACAAAAAGTTAAACGAAAAAATAGACGTTTCTAAATTTGTAATAAAATGATTTTAATGAAAAAAACAATTCATTATGCAAACCACCCAAACACCCAAGCAAGCCCTAAATCCTGCGTTTCTGAAACAAAAACCTGAGCGCAAAGAAATTGAACTTTTCAAAAAGGAGTTTATTGCGCTGCTCGACCGTATCAACGAGAAAGAAACGGAGGAACACCACAAAAATTTGATGATTGATTTTCTCAATTCGGTTTATTACAAAGACAATCATTATATCAACACCAAAGGGCGTGCCGACCTTGTGATTTGCAACGGAAAAACGCCCGACTCGCCTGTCGGTGTGCTGATTGAAGTGAAAAGTCCTGTGAACAAAACCGAAATGGTGAGCCGCCAAAACTTGAATGTAAAATCGTTTCAGGAATTGGTGCTGTATTATTTGCGCGAGCGAAAAAATGAAAAGAATTTTGAACTTCGATACTTGATAATTACCAATATTTACGAGTGGTTTGTGTTTGATGCGCAAGATTTTGAGAAACTTTTTTATCAAAATAAAAAATTAATTGCCCAATTTGAACAATTTAACGCAAAAAAATTGTCAGGCACAAATACCGATTTTTTCTATACCGAAATTGCTGCGCCTACCATTGCCGACATTCAATCGGAAATTCCATATACTCATTTTGACATTCGCGACTACGACAAAATTCTCCGCAATACCGACCAAGAAGACGACCGAAAATTGATTGCGCTCTATAAATTTCTGTCGCCCACACATTTATTGAAACTGCCTTTTGCTGACGACAACAATCAGTTAAACAGGGAGTTTTATGCCGAACTGCTGCATATTCTCGGCTTGGAAGAGATGAAACAGGGAACGCAAAAATTTATCGTTCGCCCCAAAGAAGAAAATCGCGACAGCGGCTCAATTATCGAAAATGCTATTGAAAAAATTGATGAGCAGGACAAACTCTCGCATTTAAACGCCGAACAATACGGACAAACAAAAGAAGAACAGTTGTTTAATTCTGCGTTGGACTTGTCTATTACTTGGATTAATCGTGTGTTGTTTCTCAAATTATTAGAGGCGCAAATTATCAAATACAACAGTTTTTCAACTGATGCGGGATTAAAAAGGGCTGATTTTGCCTTTCTTTCTGTTGATAAATTGAGCAATTATGACGATTTGAACAGTTTGTTTTTTCAAATATTGGCGCGAAAAGAGAACGAAAGAAAAGGCGACCTTAAAACAAAATTTTTGCACGTTCCATATCTGAACAGTTCTTTGTTTGAAAAAACAGAAATTGAAGATAAAACAATATATATCAGCGGTTTAAAAGATGATATTTCAATCAAATTATATTCAAAATCGGTATTGCACGGCGGTAGAGACGGGGCGCGCCCCGTCTCTACAATGCGCCCGTTGGAATATCTCTTAAAATGTCTCGATGCTTACGATTTTAGCAGCGAAAGTTCGGAAGATATTCAGGAGGAAAACAAGCAACTGATTTCCGCCTCAGTTCTTGGACTTATTTTTGAGAAAATCAACGGCTACAAAGACGGCTCGTTTTTCACGCCGAGTTTCATTACAATGTATATGTGCCGCGAAACCATTCGTAAAACGGTGCTACAAAAATTCAACGATTATTTTGCCGCAAACGCCGTAGAGACGGGGCGCGCCCCGTTTCTACAAACCACAATCGACCTTTACAACAAATTAGACCGTATTGACATTCAAACCGCAAACCGCATTTTCAATTCCATTCGCATTTGCGACCCCGCCGTTGGTAGCGGGCATTTTCTCGTGTCGGCTCTCAACGAAATGATTGCCTTAAAATCGGAGTTGGGCATTTTGGCAGATAAAACAGGCAAACGACTGAAAGATTACCACATTATTATTGAAAATGACGAACTTATAATTACCGACAGCGAGGGCGATTATTTTCAATATAACCCCAAAAATGCCGAAAGTCAGCGCGTGCAGGAAACGCTTTTTCACGAAAAACAAACCATTATCGAAAATTGCCTTTTTGGTGTAGATATTAATCCTAACTCGGTGAAAATCTGTCAATTACGGTTGTGGATTGAATTGCTGAAAAATGCGTATTATTTGCGGAACACAGATAACGCGGATAACGCAGATTTACACGAATTAGACAATAAAAATCTGCGAAAATCCGTGTCATCTGCGTTGTCCGCGTTCCCCACATTACAAACCCTGCCCAATATCGACATAAATATAAAATGCGGCAATTCGTTGATTTCGCGCTTTGATTTGCGCGACAAATACAGCGAAAATGCAACAATGCAACAAAGAGTAAAAGTCGCAACCGAAAAATATAAAGCGCAGGTTTTTCTCTACAAAGATTGTAACGACAAAGAAACGAAACGGCAAATTACAAAAAATATTGAAACCGAAAAGCAATTTTTCTACCAACTGAACAACGCACGAGATACCGATTATCAAGCGTGGAACAAAGCCCACGCAGAATTGACGCAACACACGCAAGGCACTTTTTTTGACTTTCAAGACGAGGCGTGGCAACAAAAAACCACCGAACTCACACAAAAAACCGCCAATTTGGAAAAAATCTACAAAGATAAAATTCGCTCGTGTTTCGAGTGGCGTTTCGAGTTCCCCGAAGTGCTTGACGATGACGGCAATTTTGTGGGGTTTGATGCTGTAATTGGTAATCCGCCGTATATTCAACTGCAATCAATGGGCAGTATTACAGACGATTACAAAAAAATGAACTATCAAGTTTTTGAGCGGACAGGCGATATTTATTGTTTGTTTTACGAATTAGGTTATAAACTGCTAAAAAACAAAAGTTATCTTTCATTTATCACTTCAAACAAGTGGATGCGTGCAGGTTACGGCGAAAAAACGCGAAAATTCTTTGTGGAACAAACCAATCCTGTACTTCTGATTGATTTCGCAGGCGTAAAAGTGTTTGACGAAGCAACGGTTGATGTGAATATTTTGTCTTTTCAAAAATCTGAAAATCAGCATAATACAAAAACCTGCCAAATTAAACACTTCAATTATGAAACAATGAAATTGAGCGATTATTGCCGTCATAATGAAATTTTTACAGGCTTTAATGAAGCATCAATTTCTTCATTTGTTATACTTTCGGAC
>JAISKN010000046.1 GCA_031260925.1 Prevotellaceae bacterium
TCGAAGTTTCTTTCGCCCGCAGTTCCCCCTCCTTCGGAGGGGGTTAGGGGGAGGTGAAACATCGCCACCGCCGTCAAATCTTTCACATCGCGGTAGCAGCCGGGCTGATTGAGTTCGTGCGTACTCAACCCCGTTCCCGCAGCAGGCGAGTAGGGCTGAATGGTGTAACCTTTGTAGAGCAAACCCTTGTTGTAGAGTTGTTTAAGTAGATGCCACAAACTTTCGATATCGCGGTTGTCGTAGGTAATGTACGGGGCGTTCATATCGACCCAATAGCCCATTTTGGTGGTAAGGTCTTCCCATTCGCGCGTGTATTTCATCACTTCGCGGCGGCAGGCGGCGTTGTATTCGTCGACCGAAATTTTTTTGCCAATATCTTCTTTGGTAATTCCGAGCATTTTTTCCACCGCCAACTCCACAGGCAGCCCGTGCGTGTCCCAGCCCGCTTTGCGTTTCACCTGAAAGCCCTGCATAGTTTTGTAGCGGCAAAAAACGTCTTTAATCGTTCGCGCCATAACGTGATGAATGCCCGGCATACCGTTGGCAGAGGGCGGTCCCTCGTAAAAAACGAATGACGGCGCACCTTCGCGCGTTTCGACAGATTGGCGGAAAGTGTCGTTTTCTTTCCAATAATCGAGAATCTCTTTGTTTACTTCTGATAGGTTCAGTCCTGTGTGTTCGGGAAAATTTTTGCTCATTTTTTCTAATTTTTAATTTTAAAAAAACACAGAGAACACAGAGAAACACAAAGTAAATTTATTTACTTCTCTGTGAACTAAAAAATAAATTTCATTGAAAATAATAACCAAAGCAAAGAGATTTTTCAAGAACACAAAGAAATTTTATAAATAAAATTTTTCTCTGTGTTTCTCTGTGCCTCTGTGGTTAAATTATTTTCTAAAAAACGTGCAAAATTAATCAATTTTTTTTAAAAGTTCAACCGCTATTTTTTCCACTTGCGGAATAATCGCAGAATTTTCGTTATTGATAATAGAAAAATCAACTTTTTCAGCGATTTTGGCAGGAGTAAGTTGTTGAGCAATTCGTTTTTCAACCTCTGCTCTACTCAACTTTGAACGCTGCATAACGCGGTGAATTCGTGTGTTTTCGTCTGCAAAAACGCCGACAGTAAAATCAAAATATTTTTCCAGCCCGCCCTCAAAAATTATTGCAGACTCCATTATAACAATTTTTGAATTTTGATTTTCAACCCAATTTTTAAAATCATTCATTACGGTGAAATGGACTATTTTGTTGATTTTTTGCAGATTTTCGGGCGAAGTAAAAATTTTTTCAGATAAATATTTTGTATTCAGTTTTTTTATACTGTCATTGCGGACTTGACCCGCAACCGTTTTAAAATCACTTGCCAGCGATTGCAGGCTTGACCCGCAATGACAAGGAGAAAAAACCTCCTGTCCAAAATTCTCAATAAGCCAATTTTTGACGGTTTCATCGGTTTGCATTAGCCGTTTTGCGTAAAAATCAGAATCATAAACAGGTATTCCGTAAAGCGTAAAAAGCCTCGCAGCAACAGATTTTCCGCTGCCGATACCGCCTGTAAGACCTATGATTAATTTTTGTGCCACTTATATTTTTTGATTTTTGATTTTAGATTTACGATTTAATTTAAGAAACTCCTAATTTTAAATTAATGTTATATTTTCTTTGCGGCTTTTCGTCTTTGCGCCTTTGCGTTAATAAATATATTATTTGAACGCAAAGGGCGAAGGCACAAAGACGCAAAGTATTATATTAATAATTTTATGGCACTTAATCGTAAATCAAAAATCGTAAATTAGTTTTATTTTTTCTCTAATGAAAATTCTACCTGTTCAGGCTCAATTCGCAAATTTTCGATACCGAAAGGTTGCGCCGAAACATTAAGTTTTACGGTGAAATCGGAGGTTTTTTGCAAAAAATCAGCCTCAACCATAAAATCATTTTCAGTGATTTTATTGAAACGGCTCATTGCAACAACAAATTTTACCGTAACTTCGGCAGGAAAACTGCGCATATTAAAACCTGTCGGAAAATTGATACATTTTATTGGAATTTGCATAACTTTTTCCGTTGCGCGCTCAATCGGAATGGTGATTTGCGCCTGTGGAGTTTTTGTCGCAACACCTTTCGGCACAACAAGTTTCCGCAAAATTTTTTGCGATTTGTTTAATGTGTCAATGTTGAGCGGCTCGATAAAAATTTTCGTCAAATCCTTAATTGCGCTTTCCTGCCCAAAAACCTCAACAGTTTGCGGCTCAATCGTTATTTTGTCCGACAGAATATATTGCGAGGCTGGAACTATCGTATCAGAAAGCACAACAGGTAAAGTCTTCTGTTTGAGCGTTATATAATCAACCAAAATAATGCTCGGCTCGCAATTTACAATTTTCACATTACGCTCCAAATTCAGCGAAAGCAACGAAGAAATAGAGTCAAGCGCAAAAATTTTTGAGCCGTTTTGTTGATGAATATTGATGTCTGCCAAATCAATTTTAAGCGTATCAGGCTTATTTATAAACAGATACGCAAAAATAGAAAGATTTTCCTCTTTTATCGTTACCTCAATTTTTTTTGGCAAATTGTTGCTGATTTTGATATTGTTCGGAATATTTTGATACGCAACAGGCACATTTACGACAAGTTCCTTGTGCGCGCCAACGCTGTGCAGCAACCAAAAAAAGAATGCCAGCAGCAAAAAAAGCAAAAAAATTGCCGTTTCTCTTGTGAAAAGAGTTTTAACAATTTTTTTAAGATACTGAAACATAATGTTTATACGTTTATTTTGTCATTCCCGCGAAGGCGGGAATCCCATTAGTACAAATATTTTTCAGGAGATTCCCGCCTTCGCGGGAATGACACCTGTTTTTATTTCTTCGCTGGCTCTGGTTCAGTTGCATCAAAAACCATATTTTTAGCAACTTTAATGCGCACATTATCAGCGATTTCCACAATTACAGCGTTGTCTTTCACTTCTTTAATTTTTCCGTAAATTCCGCCCTGTGTTACAACCGATTTCCCCGGCACCAAAGAATCTTGGAATTTGCGAAGTTCCTTTTGTTTTTTAGATTGCGGGCGTATCATAAAGAAATAGAAAACCACAATCAACAAAGCCATCATTATAAAAAACGACATATTGCCTTGTCCGCCCTGACCCTCTGTACCCTGTGCAGGAGCCATTAATAAAATGTTTAATAAATTTGTCATAATAGTTATAAATTTTAATTTGTTTAATATTTTTTGTTAATTAATTGTCTGACAACTGACTGCCGCTCATCGGCTCGTCAAGTTTGTTGAGCGTTCCTGTTTCGCGCATACGTTTTACGATTTTGTCGAGTACGCCGTTGATAAATGTTCGGCTTTTGTCCGTTCCGTAGAATTTTGCGATTTCGATATATTCGTTCATCGTAACTCTGACGGGAATTTCGGGGAACGATTTTAGTTCGCAAATCGCCATTTTCAACAATACAACATCTATTTTCGTAATTCTGTCAAGTTCCCAACTTGTGAGAAAATTTGAAATCAGCACGTCATAATTTTTGCTGCTTTCAAAAGCGATTTTTGCCAAATCATTTACATAAAGTTTGTCGCTTTTCTCTTTGAACATCGACAGTATATTTTTTTTGTCGGCAGCGTCAGGGTCAAACTCGTGTATCGTTTGCTCTGCAAAAGAGCGTACAATGCCAACATCGTCAAGCCAATAAATGCTTAAATCTTCGAGGAAATCTTCAAATTCATCATCAAAAAAAACTTTTGAACTAAAAAATATTTCCCAAAAACGTTTATCTTCTTCAAGCGAACGGGTTTCATTTTCCACATATTTTTGATAAAACCGCGAATTGTTTTTTATTTTAAGAAAAATCTTTTGCAATTCGTCTTGATACGGCAACCACGAAATTTTTTGCTTTGCTATATAATCATTAAAAAGTTTATTTTCATAAAATTTTTCGATAAAAATATTTTCAGCAAGTTTTTCACTTGAAAATTCGTCTGTTTTTAACAGTTTTTTATCTGTATTTACTAAATCCTGCCTTGCCAGTTTGGTAATTTCCAACGGCAACAACAATAAAAAGTGATATAAATCGTAGGTTTTTTGCAAACTGAAATTCAATTCGTTTTGCATTGTAAAAACATCGTTTCTCGATAAAAAATTTGCATATAAAACCTGCGCGGTTTTTGTTCTCAATAAGGCTCTTGTAAGCATAGTTTCTTCTAAAAATTTCTAAAAATTCGTGCAAAGGTACAAAAAAATTTTCATTCGTTCTCTTTTAATCGGTCAAAAATCGACATAATTCTGTTTAAATCGTCTTCGTCTGTAAAAGGAATGGTAATTTTCCCTTTACCGCTGTCTTCAACAGAAATATTAACATTTGCATTAAAAGTAGAGTGCAATTCGTTTTTTATACGGCTGTTTTCTTCTGAAAGCGGCTTTATTTCACGTTTTTTATCAGCAGTCGGATTTTTAAAATTTTTCGCCAATTCCTCCGCTTTCCGCACCGAAAGTGATTGATTTACAATGGTTTCGTAAATTTTCAGTTGGTCGGCTGCGTTTTCAAGACCAGCAAGCGTTTTTGCGTGTCCGACTTCGATTTTATGGTTTTTCAAGCCGAGTTGAATTTCGGCAGGCAGTTTCAACAAACTCAGATAATTGGCAACCGTACCGCGTTTTTTGCCAATTTTTTCACTCAACTGCTCCTGCGTTAAATCAAAATCGGTCATAATTTTATTGTAGCCGAGCGCAGTTTCAATCGCGTTTAGGTCGGCGCGCTGAATATTCTCAATCAACGCCATCACCTGCATTTGCTCGTCATCAACGGTGCGGATATAGGCAGGAATTTTGTCCAAGCCCGCAATTTTCGATGCGCGAAAACGCCTTTCGCCAGCAATAATCTGATAGTGCGTTTCGTCAATCTGCCTCAGCGTTATCGGCGAAATAATGCCGTTTTCGGAAATCGACTGCGCGAGTTCGTTCAACGCCTCTTCGTCAAAATCTGTGCGCGGTTGATTTGGATTCGGCTCAATTATTTCAAGCGCGATTTCGTTAATCATACTTCCGCCGTCAGTTTTCACATCGTCAGTATTTATCAGCGCGTCAAGTCCGCGCCCTAATCTCATCGGTGGTGTTTTTTTCATCTTATTTTTATTGTTATTTGTTATGAATAATTATGAGTTGTACAGTAATATTTTGAATTTTTGTTTAATGCAAAAACAATAAACAGCAACAAATAACTATTAATAACTTTTAGTTCTTAGTTTTTAGTTCTTAACTTTTTTCTCGTTTCTTTCAATCAATTCCGCAGCGCAATCGAGGTAATTTTGCGAGCCTTTTGATTCTTTGTCGTAAAGCAAAACAGGCTGTCCATAAGACGATGCCTCAGAAAGTTTCACATTTCGCTGAATTACTGCATTGAAAACCAAATCGTTAAAGTGATTTCTAACCTCTGTCGCAACCTGATTTGCATAACGCAAACGCGCATCGTACATCGTCAGCAAAAAGCCCTCAATGCTGAGTTGCGGGTTAAGTTTGCTTTTGATAATTTTGATTGTATTAAGCAGTTTTCCAATTCCTTCGAGTGCGAAATATTCGCATTGCACAGGAATAATTACGCTGTCGGCGGCAGTAAGGCAATTCACCACAATCAAACCCAAAGACGGCGCGCAGTCGATAAGGATAAAATCAAAATCATCGCGCAGAGTGTTTAACGCCGTTTTCAGCCGTATTTCGCGGTTGTCCATATCAACCATTTCGAGTTCCGCGCCTACAAGGTTTATATGCGAAGGAATAATTTTCAGATTTTCTATTTCGGTGTCCATAACCGCCTTTTTTGCGTTCTCTTCGCTCAAAAGACACTCATAAATAGTAGTAGTAATTTTGGCAATATCAATGCCCAAGCCTGACGATGCGTTAGCCTGCGGGTCGGCATCAACCAAAAGCACGCGCTTATTCATAGACGACAGCGAAGCAGCAAGATTTATGCTCGAAGTTGTTTTTCCAACTCCACCTTTTTGATTGGCGATTGCAATAATTTTTCCCATAATGTTTTTATTTTTTTATTAAAATTTTTAAACTGCAAAATTACACATTTTTTAGGAAATAAAAAAGGCTGCCGAAAATTTGACAGCCTAATTTTTATTATTCCT
>JAISKN010000108.1 GCA_031260925.1 Prevotellaceae bacterium
GCTGCAAAAAGGCGAAGTCCCAGATTGCGCCCTGCCCGTTTGTGAGTGGGTCTTTGTACTCAACTTGCTGTTTCACAACCACATCGCCCGCAGTGTAGGCGTTATTGGCAGCGGTCAAAGGCAATGTTTGAGCGTTGGAGTGAATTGCTGAAAATATCAGCAGAAATAAGAAAAATTGTTTTTTCATTTTGTATTAAATTGAAAGGTTAAAATTATAAAATCAAATAAGTATTATATTTTTGCCCAAAGGGCTTTTATCATTAGCGTAGGCGAGCGCAGCGTTGCCTGCGGGTTGTAGGGGCAGGGCGCGCCCTGCCCCTACTTGCCTGAAAGGCAAAATTTTAAATCTTTTTCACGCAAGTTCTGCCTTTCAGGCAGTTGTGGCTTTTGTTTTTATTCACAGGCAACGCTACGCTCGCCTGCGGTTATGAAAATAACGGCTTTCAGCCAATTTCGGTATCACATTAAAAATCAAGTTGTTAGTTTATAATATTATAAAACAAAAAAGCGGACTTAATATCCGCCTTGAGGTCTTAGACTACCATATAACTGATAATAAGTCCACGTTACAGAGAACGTCAACCTATTCTTGTTATATTTGAAATTGTCTAAGTTTCAAGGCAAGAACCCTTTTTAAATATTTCAAAGAACGTTAATTTTGATTTTCTTCAAAAAAAAAATCAAAACAACGCGACAAAGGTAAAAACTATTTTTTTATTGTGCAAATATTTTTAAATATTTTTTTGGCGTAGTTTTTTAAATATTTGCAGTAAATATTTTGCCCAAAGATACAACAGCAACGGAAAAACGGCAACAACTAATTTATTGTAGTGCCAAGCAGCCGTAAAATTGAACTGAATAACGGAAATTACGGCACGAGTTATGCCGCAACCATAACACTCTTTGCCAAAAATATTTTTAAACAGGCAAATACTGTGTTGCTGATTGAGAAAATTTAAGGAAACAAAATAAAGGGCAAAGGGAATAATAAAAACCGCAATGCCCTTTATCAAATTAATTTTTGCGTACCAACGGCTGTCCGTTTCCATCATTGAAACTTCCGAGCAAAATCATAATGAAGTCAATCAAAGTCCAAATACCGCAACCGCCCAATGTGAGTAATTGAGCAACGCCAATCCCTGTTCTCTTCACATAGAAATTGTGAATTCCAAAGCCTCCGAGAAAGAAACACAACAACAAAACGGTTAGCCAGTCATAGCCGCTTACGTTTGTTTGTGCAGGCTGCAAAGCAACTCCGCATTTTACGCATACAACGGCTTGTTCATTAACTTCCGCACCGCAACTTGGGCAAAATTTAGCCATAAAAATTTATTTTTTTAAATATGTGCTTACTCTTTTCAGGTTTTTCAGCATAACACCTTTTTATATTTTATTTCAACTCTGCTAATGCTTTTTCAATTCTTTTAAATGCCTCAACAATCTGCTCTTCACTTGTGGCGTAAGAAAAACGAATGCAGTCGGGCGAGCCGAAAGCATCGCCGCCGACAGAGGCAACGTGCGCAGTATCAAGCAGATACATTGCCAAGTCGCTGCTGTTGGAGATAGTTTTGCCGTTGAGCGCAGTTTTGCCAAAATAATGCTTGCAGACAGGGAAAATATAAAATGCGCCATCGGGCAAATTCACTTCAAAGCCTTCAATTTTACGCGCAAGCGACACAATCAAATCGCGCCGTTTTTCAAATGCAGCACGCATTTTTTCCACGCAGGAGTTGTCGCCAGAATAGGCTTTTTCTGCTGCTTTTTGTGCGATAGAAGAGGGCGCAGACGTAAATTGTCCCTGCAATTTGGTAATGCCTTTCACCAGCCAAAGCGGTGCGGCAACCCAGCCAATTCGCCAACCTGTCATCGCGTAACCTTTTGATACTCCGTTGATTATAGCAATTCTGTCTTTCAAAAAATCATATTCTGCCAACGAATTGACTTTGCCAACGTATGAAATATATTCGTAAATTTCGTCAGAAATCACAAAAACATCGGGGAAATCGCGCAGCACTTCGGCAATCTTTTTCAACTCATCTTTTGAGTAGATGCTGCCTGTCGGGTTTGACGGCGAACAGAGCATAAACGCTTTGGTTTTCGGTGTAATTGCAGCGCGAAGTTGCTCGGCTGTAATTTTAAAATTATTCGCGCTGCTTGCTTGAATTACAGCACTTTGACCGCCTGCAATTTTCACCATCTCAACGTAACTAACCCAATACGGCGCAGGAATTATTACCTCATCGCCATCGTTGAGAATGCACATCAAAGTTTCGCAAATTGCCTGTTTTGCACCGTTGGCACAGACGATTTGTTCTGGCGAAAAATCGAGATTATTCCAATTTTTGAGTTTTTGGCAAATTGCTTTTCGCAACGAAAGATAGCCTCCAACGGGCGTATAAAACGAAAAATTGTCGTCAATCGCCGTTTTTGCAGCGTTTTTTATATGGTCGGGCGTAAAAAAATCAGGCTCGCCAACGCTGAGATTAATTACGTCAATGCCCGAATTTTTAAGTTCCGTGCTGCGCTGCGACATTGCCAAAGTTTCCGACTCCGCAAGAGCAATTATTTTATTAGATAACATCATTTTTATATGTTGATTATTTGGTTATTTGTTGATTTGGTTATGTGTTGATTTGGTTATGTGTTGATTTGATTATGTGATTATTTGGTTATTTGTTGATTTGGTTATTTGTTGATTTGGTTATTTGTTGATTTGATTATTTGGTTATGTGATTATTTGATTGTTGATTATTTGTTTTTATCAACAAATAACCAAATCAACAAATCAACGTATTTATCAACAAATAATCAAAAAAATTGTTCATTAATCACGGAAAGCATTTCGGCAAATTCCGCCTCATTATAAAGCCTTGTCAAATAGATAATTACGCCGTTTTTGTCGATTATAACATTGCGCGTAATTCCTGCGTCTTTGACGGCAAAAAGTTCAAAAATTTTGCCTTTGTTGTCAAGGACAAAAGGGTAAGTTACGCCCGTTTTTTTGATAAATTTTTTAACTGTTTCCAACGGCTCATCGCGGTCAAGGGCAATCAGTGCAAAATTCTGATTATCTTTGTATTTTTGCCAAATATCGCGCTCAATAAACGGCATTTCGCGGCGGCAAACACCGCACCAACTCGCTGTAAATTGCAGCATTACGGTTTTTCCGCGCAAGTCTGACAGTTTCATTTTTTCGCCCGAAAGCAGCGTAAATTCAAAGTCTGGTGCAACATCGCCGACATTCACAATGTAGCCTCTGTCTTCTGGCTCAACTGTTTGACAAACAGTCATTTGAGCCGAAAAAATTATTAATAAGAAGAGTAGTTTTTTCATTTGTTTATATTTTTTACCGCGAATATGCTAATAAATAAAAATGCAAATATAAGAATTTTTTTATTAATAAAAAAATTTTTTACTCTCAAAAAAAATTGCTAATTTTGCAATTATTTTTTAAAAATGTATGACACAAATTGATTTATTCGGAAATACAATTTATAATAATGACCCTGAATTTATTGTTTCGGGTTACAGAATTTATGATGCAGAACAAAAGCGCAGGACTGTTAGAAATGATTTGCCCTCGCTTTACCCTGATTTGCCCGAAAAAAAATATGATATAATTTATGCTGACCCGCCTTGGGACTATGGCGGCAAAATGCAGTTTGACAAAAGTGGACGTAAGGATTTTAATATTAATTGGCGTAATGATATTTTTATAAGTGCCGCTAATTTTAAATACCCAACATTAAAAACAAAGGAATTAAAACAAATTCCAATTTACGAAATTGCAAAAGATGATTGTTTGTTGTTTATGTGGGTTACAAACCCGCATTTGGCGCAGGGGATTGAGTTAGGACAAGCGTGGGGTTTTGAGTATAAAACGGTTGCTTTTGTGTGGGACAAAATGAATCACAACCCAGGACAATATACAATGTCGTACTGTGAATTGTGTTTGGTTTTCAAACGAGGACGTATTCCTACTCCACGAGGCAGTCGAAATGAAAAACAACTTATCAGAATGCCGCGAGGCGAACACAGTGAAAAACCAATGGAGGCTTTGAAAGCAATAGAAAGAATGTTTCCTACACAAGAACGGATAGAACTTTTTGCTCGGCACAAACCTGAAAATTGGGACGTTTGGGGGCTTGATGTACAACCAGAATATAATCCATATTATAAATTAGCCGCTTCAATGTAAAAGCGGCTTTATTTTTTCTAAAAAATGATTGATTAACGGCAGTTTGTTTTCTGTATTTCGCCAAAAGAAATAATGAGCGGTTAGACCTGAAAACCAACAAGTTATTTCACGAACTCTGCAAGGGTCGCGAGTTATATCACCCTGAAAAACCACCCAAAACGGCTGAACATCATCGCTTAACCCGCTTTTTTCTCTTAAAATTTTCTGCAAGCCGGGCGTAAAGTATTTGCACAATCTTTCGTGCGCATTTCCACGCCCAGCCGAGCGGTTTTTTCCTTCAACCCAACCATCTTGCCGTTTTACCTCAACATAAATTGTTTTGCCTGTTTCTGTATTGTCAATGGCAAAATCTGGAAAAACACCGTGTTTTGTAATTGGCTCTTTGGGATTATAAATTTGCAAAATTTCACTTTTCGTCAATTCCACATCAACATAAATTTTGCTAAATTCTTTCGGTTTTGAACGAATTTTGAACTCTGTCCCTTCAAAAAGGACTTCAAATGTATTAAAAAAGTCCAATTCTGCCGAACTTGCATTTTCACCGCTATAATTTTGCCATTTTCGGCGCAATCTATTTGCATCACTTCCCATAATTTTCTACTTTTTTAAGTAATTCACTTACAGAAATATGAAAATAATTAGCCAAACGTTCAATTATCTCGATAGAAACATTGCGATTGCCTTTTTCAATGTCGCTAATATAAGTTCTATCAATATCAGCATCAAAAGCAAGCGTTTCCTGCGATATTCCTTTCTCGTTTCGCAGTGTTTTGATAATTATTCCAAATTTTTTCTGTATTTTCATTTTGCAAAATTCTAAATTTGTAGATAATTGTACAACGGACAATAGCCGACAAATATTTTGCTCAGAAATTTTTTTGACAGCAAAATATTTTGTAATTTTGTGCGTAACTGCGTAATGCGCTATTTATCTATGTCAAAAATCAAAAAACGGATTTTAAAAACTGTCTTAATTGTATCGGCAACAATTTTTTTGTTGCTTGTTTTGCCTGTTATATTGTTGAGTATCAATGCAGTGCAAAATTTTGTGGTGCAGAAACTCACAGCGCAACTTTCCGAAACGCTACAAACCAAAGTAGAAATCCAGCATATTGATTTACAGCATTTCAACACTTTATCTGTCGAAAAATTGCTTTTGTATGACCAAACAGGAGACACATTAATATATGCACCCGAAATTAACGGCAGTTTTTCACTGTTAAAACTATTTAAAAAACGTGTCGAAATCAGCACAATTTCGTTAAATAATGCAAATATTAACCTCAAAATTGACAGCACAGGAATTTTAAACGCCGAATTTTTGAAAATTTTATTTGAAAAGAAAGACA
Source organism: Prevotellaceae bacterium (assembly GCA_031260925.1). Lineage (GTDB taxonomy): Bacteria > Bacteroidota > Bacteroidia > Bacteroidales > Paludibacteraceae > F0058. The sequence continues at coordinate 5,548 of JAISKN010000108.1, forward strand.
GCACAAAAAAATCGTTATTTGTTTTTCAAATTGATGATATTCAGATAAATAACTGTAATTTTTCGTTTATTAACTTGAAAAAAGGAGATTCCCGAGTTCCCCGCCTTCGCGAGGACGGGAATGACAGCCGTTTTGATGCTTCAGACATTTTTTTAAGTAATATTAACAGCCGCATTTCTATTGGAGAAATCAATCAAAATAATTTTAGCGGAAATATCAAAAAATTTTCATTTTTAGAGCGTTCGGGCTTTGAACTCAAAGATTTTTCAACCGATTTTCTGGCTAACGATTCCCTTTGCAAAATTACAAAAACAAAACTTACGCTTGAAAATTCAAGCATTATTCTTGATTCTATTTTATTGACATACAACGGTTTAGATGCGTTAAAAACAAATTTTGAAAAGACGGGAATAGAAACGAGCGTTTTTCTTGCACAAATCAAAGGCAAAGATTTTGCTCCATTTTCGCCTGTTTTCGCAAATTTGAAAGACGATATTACGATGAGAATCAGGGTTTTAGGCACAGTTGAAAATCTGATTATTGAGCGGTTGGAACTCAACAGTGGCAACAATATTGCCTTTTCGGGCAACGCGCAAATAACAAGTTTGCCAGATTTGCAGCACGCTTTTGTGATTGCCTCAATCAACGAACTGCGCGGCACAATGCCAAGCATTCAAGATATGATTTCGCAAATTTCGCGCCGTCCGTTTGTGTTTCCGAATGAGTTGCAAAATTTGGGAAAAGTGTCTTACAAAGGCAAAATTTCGGGCTATGTCGGCAATTTGTCGCTTTTGGGGCTGCTTTCGACCAACATCGGCAGCGTGAAAACCGATTTGAATATTCACTCAAACAACGAATTTGCCGATATGGTAATCGAGGGCAACGTCAATACTTCTAACCTTGACTTGGCGAAAATTTCGAGCGGCAAAAGCGGTTTAGGCAAAATAAAACTTGATGCTGACGCAACAATAAAAGTTGGAAAAAATGTGCCGTTTGAGAGCAAAATTAACGCAAAAATTCCTTCGTTTGATTTCCATAATTACACATACAACAACCTGATTATCAACGGAAAAATTGCAAAAAATATGTTCGAGGGCAATGCTTCGGTGAATGACGAAAACGGCAAACTTGATTTTTATGGTCAGGTGAATTTAGGCAAAAACGAGCGCGAATTTCATTTTAACGCCTCCGTCAAAAATTTCAAGCCGCACGCATTGAATTTAATCAAAAGTTACCCTGATTTGGAGTTGTCGTTTGATGTTAATGCTGATTTTCAGGGAGATAACATTGAAAATATCAACGGAGAAATTAGTTTAAATTCACTTATTGTAAAAAATAACGGAATTTACAAACTTGACAATTTGCTGATTTCAGCACAACCCAAAGATGAAAATCTGCTGCTTTTGGCAGAATCTGATTTGCTAAACGGCTTTATTTCAGGCAATTATCATTTAAAAAAATTACCGAACGATTTTTTAAATGTTCTGAAAAATTATTTGCCGACAGTGGCAAGTTTGCAAAAGTCTAAAAATGAGCAATTTAGCAAAAATACATTTGATTTTTATTTTGAAATTGAGCCGTTGCAAAAATTGTGCGATGTGTTGGAAATTAACGCAACAACCACTTCAAAATCTACTGTGAGCGGTTTTTATAATGGTTATATTCAACGTTTTAACGCTGAAATTGACGCGCCGACAATTCAAAATAAAAACACGATTATCAACGGCACAAACCTCCACTGCTATAATGACGACAAAAGCATTCGGCTTTATGTTTCGTCTGAGCCAATTTTGAAAAATGACACTGTTTCGGTAATTTTTAAGGCTGATTTTGCAAATGACGGAGTGCAAACTGTGGCAATTTTGCAAAATTCAAATAAAAAAAATGTATTTGCAGGCGAAATTTTGGCTCACACGCAATTATTCAAAAAAAATGATTCTTTAATGTTGAAAACCAATATTTTACCAACACAAATTGTTCTAAAAAACAATGTTTTGGACATTAAAAAATCGAATATCGAAACGAATTTTAAATATATCGACATTGATAATTTTGCAATTTCGGGCGACCAGCAAAATATTTTTATCAATGGACGCGCCTCAAAATCAATTAACGACCACGTTTTAGTAAAACTTGAAAATATTGACCTTGCCCTTATCAACAACTTTATCCGCCCTGACGTAAAACTCTCGTTCGGCGGCTTGGTAAGCGGCAATGCCGACATTTCGAGAGTGTTTCAAAAGCCGATTATGGAGGCAAAAGTGCAGTCGCCGATGTTTTATTTCAACGATACGCCGATGGGCTTTGCAGATGCCACTTCGACATTTGACCACGACCGTAACTGCTTGGTTTTTAATGGAATAGTAACCGAAGACAGGCGCGACACAGTAGGTATTCTTGACGGCGGTTTATTTTTTAGCAGAGATTCTTTTGATATTGTTGCCGATGGCAACAAAATTAATCTTGGCTTTATTCAAAAATTTACAAACAATATTTTTGACAAATTAGACGGAAAAGGCACTGGTAAAGTGCATATTATTGGCAATACAAAAAAGCGGCAATGGACTGTGGAAACGACTGCAAAAGTCGATGACGGACACCTGAAAATTGGTTATCTGAACGCAGATTTCTATTTTTCGGATTCTATCACGCTCAAAAAAGACTCTATTCTTTTCCGCAAAATTCCGATTACCGATGCAGAGGGCAACAAAGGTATGATGAATGGTTACGTTGCCTATAAATTTTTTGACAATATTAACTATCGTGTTGATTTACAATGCAATAAGATGTTAATTTTTAATGGTAAAAAAGGCGGCGATGCGTTTTTTTGGGGCAAAGGTTACGCCACAGGCACAGGTTTAATTGCAGGAAATGCCAAGCAATGCAATATTTCAGCGAACGGAACGAGCGAGCCAAAAACCAAAATTCATATTCCGCTTGACTTTGCATCTTCGGTTACTTCCACCGATTTTATTACTTTTGTAAATAATAAACAGCCCGACATTATTATTCCAAAAAAAGAAGAAATTGTCAAAAATAGTGATAAAATCAGCATTCCTATTGTGATAGATATTACGCTTAACGTTATGCCGAGTGCCGAATTAGAACTTATTATGGACACGCGGGCAGGCGACAAAATCAATGCCACAGGCGAAGGAAGCGTGCGAATAAGTTACAACACCAAAACTGAGGATTTTCAAATGCTTGGCAATTATAATTTGCAGGAAGGCAAATATTTATTCACTTTGCAAGAGGTTATTCGCAGGGAATTTCGCATAAATGAAGGCTCATCGCTGCAATGGACAGGCGTGCCGTCAAATCCGATTGTCAATATCAACGCTGTGCATCAGGTAGATGCGCCGCTCACAGATTTGTTTGACGAGGCAATTTTAAGTAAATCGAACAGAAAAAATGTGCCTGTAAATTGTTTGCTCAATCTTACGGGAAACCTTTTGCAGCCTGTAATAAACTTTGATTTAAACCTGCCAAGTTCTGACGATGAACTCAACCGCGCACTCAAAAACGTTGTCAATACAGACGAACTTATGAACAGAGAGGTGATTTATCTGCTCGCAATCGGCAGATTTTACAACCCAAATTACACAACGGAAACGCAAACTGCCGCACTGCAAAATGACGCGCTGTCGGTGGTAACTTCCACTATTTCGCAGCAGTTGAACAATATGGCATCGCAACTTTTCGACAAAATAAATTTTGGCGTAAATCTTAAACTTGACAATCCAAACTTAGCCACAGACGAGACGGCTCAAACCAGCAACGAATACAGCCTTATGCTCAATTACACGCCCAACAACCGCCTTGTAATCAACAGCAATGTAGGCTACAAAGAAGATAATACAAGCGAAAACACAAATACTTTGAATAATTATATTATTGATTTTGAACTCGAATATAAACTTATTCAGTCAGGCAAACTCAATTTTAAGGCATACAACAAAACCAACAATTTCAACGATTATATCGAGAACAACGCGCAATTTACACAGGGCATCGGACTTGTTTATCGCGAAAATTTCAATTCGCTTAAAGACCTGAAAGAGACTTGGAGAAAAAACCGCGAGGACAACAAAGCATATAAGCAACAGAAAAAAGAAGAGAAAAATAAGAAGAAAGAGGGAAAAAAATAACTATCGGAAACTGATATTTTTAATTAAACTCACGCCTGCCTCGCTGTTGAGGCGCGAAATTAGGGCGGTGCGCTGCATAATCAGATTGGAACGCAACGGCGCGGAATTGACTTTGATGTACAAAACTTGATTTTCAAATTTCATTTCGGAAAAATAAGCGCATAAAGCATTACCCAAAACGTTCGGAATTATCTCTGTTATCAGATTTGATTCCAAAAAATTATAATAAAATTCATCGCCGTAAATGGCTCGTAATGAACTCATTATCATATTTTGCGACAAAGATTTAGGCTCTTTCTTTTCCATTGTTTAAAATTGTTTGCAAAAGTAGAACTAATAATTTACAATTAATAATTTACAATTTACAATTTATCAAAAACTTATTAACTGAAAAAATATTATCGAAAAAAATGTTTGAAAGAAAATTTATGACGAAAGCAATTTCGCTTTCAAGGGAAAATATTAAAAAAGGCGGCGGACCTTTCGGCGCAGTGATTGTCAAAGAGGGAAAAATTGTGGCATCTGGCTGCAACCGCGTAACCTGCAACAACGACCCAACCGCACACGCCGAAGTGTCGGCAATACGCAAAGCCTGCAAAAAACTTGAAACTTTTTCGCTCGAAAACTGCGAAATTTATTCCTCGTGCGAGCCTTGCCCAATGTGTTTAAGCGCAATTTATTGGGCGCGTATTTCAAAACTGTATTACGGAAACACCAAAAAAGACGCTGCAAAAATCGGTTTTGACGACTCATTTATATATGACGAACTTGATTTGCCAAAAGAAAAACGACAAATTCCCGCACAGCAGCATCTGCCTGAGCAGGCAATCGAAGCGTTTAACGATTGGAAAAAAGCCGAAAATAAAGTGGAATATTAGTGGTTAATGCTTAATGGTCAGTGGTTAGTTTTGGGGAATAAAAAAAGGGCAAGCAATCTGCATCGCACCGCTCAACCTTCTACCCTTGCTGCGGTCAAACCCTGGGGGAATTCAAAGGGAGCTGGTCGCACAGGACTTACCCGACTGCAAAAGTACAATTTTTTGCCGAATTGACAAAATTTTTTGAGAATTTTTAAAAAAAATATTTATCGCCACGAATACACGAATAAGTAGTGCAATTTGTTTAATGGGGACTTCTAATAATTGACAAAAAAACAAAAGCCGGTGTCATGGCGGGCTTGACCCGCAATCGCTCGCAACTGTTTTTCAATCGATTGCGGGTCAAGCCCGCAATGACACGAGAGTTTTATTTTTATTACCAATGTACAACGTACTATTTTATAATATACTGAAACTCAAGATTTAACACATATCAATTATATGCCTAATTCAATATAATTATATTTCATTCGTGGCAAAATAAAAAACAAAAACAAAAATAAAAACAAATGACAAACAAATACATACTTGATTTTTTGCGCGAGTTGAACGAAAACAACAACCGCGAATGGTTTGCAGCAAACAAAGAACGATATAACATTGCTGCGGAATTTTTTAAGAAAGAAGTTGCAGATTTGATTGTGAAAATTGCGGAATTTGACGCCGATATTAAGTATCTTGCGCCCGAAAACTGTGTTTTCAGAATTTACCGCGACATCAGGTTTTCGCCTGATAAAACGCCGTACAAAACGCATTTCGGCGCGTATATGGCGAAAAGCGGCGGGCGAAAAAGTCCATTTGCAGGCTACTATCTGCACATTGCGCACGATGAGGCGTTTTTGAGCGGCGGCATTTATTGCCCCGAAAAAGACACTTTGAAAAAAATTCGCAAAGCGATAGAGGTTGATTTTGACGATTTGCAAAAAATTGTTTCAGAGCAGGATTTCAAAAAATATTTCGGGAAAATGCAGTCGTTTGAAACGCCGCTTGTGAAAGTTCCTGTGGGATTTTCTGCCGATTCGCCCGCTGCCGAATGGCTGAAATTCAGGGATTTCGGCATAATTAATCCTGTAAATGACAAAATATTTTGCCAAGACAATTTTACAGATTATTGTAAAAAAGTTTTTGGCGCAATGAAAAATTTTAATGATTTTTTTAACGAAATAATCGCCGAAAACTAAAAACTAATAGATAAAAACTAAAAGTTGATTTGATTATTAGTTTATAAAAACACCAACAAATAACCAAATCAACAAATAACCAAATCAACAACAAATGCAAAAAGACTTAATTATCGCCCTTGATTTTCCGAATGGACAAAAAACGCTGGAGTTTTTAGATTTATTTAAAAATGAAAAGCCGTTTGTGAAAATTGGAATGGAACTCTTTTATTCTGAGGGAGTTAGCATCGTGAAAGAGATAAAAAAACGGGGACATAAAATTTTCCTCGACCTCAAACTGCACGACATTCCAAACACTGTGAAAAGCGCAATGCGAGTGCTTGCCGACTTGGAAATTGATATGGTAAACGTACATTCCGCAGGCGGCATTTTGATGATGAAAGCCGCATTGGAAGGCTTAACGTCTTCAAAATCAACGCGCCCAGTTTTGATTGCCGTAACGCAACTGACCTCAACATCGCAGGAAATGCTGACAAACGAACTGCTGATTGACGCGCCGATTAACGCAACAATTTTGCATTACGCAAAAAACGTGAAATCTGCTGGACTTGACGGCGTTGTCTGTTCGCCGCTCGAAGCGCGAATTATCAAAGATGTTTGCGGGGAAAATTTCCTCACAATCACGCCCGGCATTCGCCTCAAAAGCAGCGCAAAAGACGACCAAGTACGCATAACAACGCCCGCGCAGGCAGGCAAAATCGGCTCCGACTTTATCGTTGTCGGTCGCCCGATTACACAAGCCGAAAATCCTACTGATGTTTATACAAAGTGTTTGAATGAATTTCTGAATGGTTGATTTTAGCACGCAGATAACACAGATTAAACGGATAAACACAGATAATAAAAGGCTCAAGTTTAAAATAGCGTTGTTATATTAAACGCAAAGTACGCAAAGTTTTTTTTATTAATTTTTATGTAATATGTTGATTTTTAGTGCTTTATTTTATTTTTTATCTATTGGATAAATTTTTTTTAAGTACGCAAAGATAAAAACTTAAAAGTTTTTCTTAGCGTCTTCGTGGCTT
>JAISKN010000132.1 GCA_031260925.1 Prevotellaceae bacterium
GAAAATATTATTGATGAGATTATTACGCTTGATAATCAGAGGCGGAATGTGCAAAAAGAACTCGATGAAAATCTTGCGCAAAGCAACAGACTTGCCAAGTCAATCGGTGCTTTGATGCAACAGGGCAAAAAAGCCGATGCTGACGAGGCAAAGGCGCAAACATCACAGTTGAAAGAGAAAAGCAAAAATTTGAGTGCCGACCTTGACAGAATTGAATTGGTTTTGCGCGAAAAATTGCTGCAAGTGCCAAATCTTCCAAACGCCACCGTTCCCGAAGGACGTGCCGCCGAAGATAACGTTGTGGAACGCAGCGGCGGAATTATGCCAAATCTCGGCGATAACGCATTGCCTCATTGGGAGTTAGCAAAAAAATATGACCTGATAGATTTTGAACTCGGAGTGAAAATTGCAGGCGCAGGTTTTCCTGTCTATAAAGGCAAAGGCGCGCAGTTGCAGCGGGCGTTGATAAATTTTTTCCTTGCCGAAGCGAGCAAAGCGGGCTATTTGGAGATTTAGCCGCCTTATGTGGTCAATGCAAATTCGGGCTACGGCACAGGGCAACTGCCTGATAAAGAGGGACAAATGTATCATTGCACGGCTGACGATTTGTATCTGATTCCGACTGCGGAAGTGCCTGTTACCAATATTTATCGCGATGTTTTGCTTGCCGAAAAGGACTTGCCGATTCAGTTGTGCGCCTATTCGGCGTGCTTTCGGCGCGAGGCAGGCTCGTATGGCAAAGATGTGCGCGGCTTAAACCGTCTTCATCAGTTCAACAAGGTGGAAATTGTGCGCATCGACACGCCCGAACACTCATATCAGAGCCTTGACCAGATGATTGCTCACGTTGAAAATCTGGTGCAAAAACTTGAATTGCCGTACAGAATTTTACGGCTTTGCGCAGGCGATATGTCATTCACTTCGAGCATTACGTTTGACTTTGAAGTCTTTTCGGCGGCGCAACAACGTTGGCTTGAAGTGAGTTCGGTGTCGAACTTTGAAAATTATCAGGCAAACCGCCTCAAATGCCGCTACAAAACCGCCGATGGCAAAACCGAACTGTGCCACACGCTCAACGGCAGCGCATTGGCATTGCCGCGCATAGTGGCAGCCCTGCTCGAAAACAACCAAACCGCTGATGGAATTATTATCCCTAAGGCTTTGGCGCCGTTTTGCGGGTTTGAGAAAATACAGTAGAAAGTATAGAGTAAAAAGTAGAAAGTAAAAAGTAGAAAGTTAGGATAGTCATAGTTGATAACTTGCACCTAACTTTCTACTTTTTACTTTCTACTCTATACTTTCTACCAAATACTTTCTACCAAAATTCACATTCTCTCTTCTACAAAAACATTCACCTCGCCTTTCCGCAACATAAATTCGGTTTTTGGCAGCGCGTGTCCAATGCCGTGAATAATGACGGGCAAAATATCTAAACCAAATTTTTCGGCTAAATAGAACGCGCCTTTGTGGAAACGCCCAATGGTGCAGTCGGGCGAGCGTGTGCCTTCGGGGAAAACGAGTATTGAGTAGCCGTCATCAACGAATTTTTTGAGCGTGTCGGCGTGCTGTTCAAGTCCGTCTGCAATGGGCAAAAAATCGGCATAGCGAATTATCCAACCGTAAAATGGACAATTCCACACCCATTTGTTGGTCAGCGTTATGATTTTTGGCGACAGCATTAGCGTATAAAGCAGGTCTAAATGGCTTTGGTGGTTGCAAATTATGACGGCGGGCTTGTCAAAATTTTCGCCGTGCGGGTTGTGAATTTTGTGTTTGACTTGCGGCATCATTTTTGCCAAAATGTTAAAACCTTTGCATAAAATATTGTGATACAGCAGTTTATGTTTTTTAGTTTTTCCGCCGATTGTGAGAATAAAAAAGCCCGCAAGTGTAATAATTATGCTGCAAATCAGAAAAATTATAAAAGCATAAGCCGTTTTTAGCCAATTCCACAGCGTAATCGGCATTATGCGATTTTTGCCTTTTTTATACACTAACCACTTGTAAATCAGCGGCGGAAAGAGGTAGGCGCACATCACCACAGAAATCATTCCCACGATTGTCAGTTCCGCGAGCGAGCGCATTGCAGGGTGTTTGGCAAAAATCAACATTCCGATAGCGATAAACAGAATGGTAGCCGAAAGAATGATTGAATTTTTGAACGAGGCGAGCATTTTTTTGCGGTAGGTGTATTCGTAAATCAGCCCTTCGGTAACAAAAATGGTGTAATCGTCTCCCTGCCCGAAAATAAATGTGGCGAGAATGATATTTACAATGTTGAATTTCAGCCCGAAAATGTTCATTAAACCCAAAATCCACACCCAACCGACAGCCATCGGAATAAAGGTCAAAATTGCCAATTCAATTTTTCCAAACGAGAAAAACAGGAAAATAAAAACGATAAAACCGCAGATATACAGCACGTTATTAAAATCTGACGAAAGCGCATCAACCATTTTTGCGCCAATGGAAGTGTCGTCAAAAATCAACAAGCCCCCTAAATCCCCCACAGGGGGACTTTCTGGCGACACCTGTAACATAGTATAAATCAATGTTTTATCATTTTCTATTGAAAAATAATTTTCGCCCATACTGCTAAAAATCGGCTCAAAATATTCAAAATTTTGCGGTTGAAAATCGGTATTTAAAATTTTGATAAAATTATCAAAAACACCTTGATTAAAACCTTGTTGCAAAGAAATTTGATTAAAATTTTTCAAAAAAACATCTTTTTTATCTTTCAAAAAATTGTTCCAACGGTCGATTTTTTCCTGTTGCAAATTTTTTGACGGAAAAAAATTGCCAATGCCGGAAATGCTTATAACGCCATTCAATGCTGTGCGCTCAAAGTCCCCCTGTGGGGGATTTAGGGGGCTTTGCTCATAATTTTTCAGTGCCTCGTCAATCGTTTTACCCTCTGAAACCACATAAAGCGTTTTCCCCTTGCCCTGATTTTCGGCAATCAATTTGTTCATTTCGGTGCGCTGCTCGGCAGTCATATAATTGATTGACTGCAAGTTAGTTTCAAATTTTGTTCCAAAACTGAAAAAGAAAAGCACCACCGTAAAAACAAGAAAAATCAGCACAATAAATTTGTTTTTTTCGGGCGAAAATTCGGAAAGCCGAGTGAAAACCCCTACCCGACCTCCCCCAAAGGGGGAGGAGTGTGCATTGCTCGAATTTTCCGCAAACTTTGAATTGCCCGCAGTTCCCTCCCCTTTGGGGAGGGTTAGGGTGGGGTATAAAAACTGCGGCAAAAAAATCAGCACAAAAATAATCGTTCCCACCAGCAAAAATGACGAAAAAAGTCCCAAATCGTGCATTGCAGGCGAGGAGATAAAAAGCAGCGCAAGAAACGCGCCAACGGTAGTTATATTGCCGATTAACAGCGGATTAACTATCTCTTTGAGCGTCAGTTTTACGTTGCCGTTATGCCGAAAATGCGCCAAAAAATGCAGCGGATAATTTATGGCGATACCAAAAATAATCGAGGCAATGCCAATGGCGATAATCGAAACGGTGGATTTGAAAAGCACAATCACGCCGAGCGAAAACAGCGCGCCAAAAACCACCGAAACGGCAATAAAAAACAAACTTTTGAGGTTGCGGAAAAAATAAAAGAGCAGCGCGAGAATTAAAATCATTGCCACGATAACGGCAAAAATCGAGTCCTTTTTGATTTGGTCGGCGTTGGTAATCGAAATCAACGCCGCGCCAAACGGCACAATATTTATTTCGTTGTTAAACTCGCTTTTGGTCTGATTTACAGCGTTATAGATTTCGTTTGCGAGCAGTTTGTTGTTCGCCGTTTCCGAAACAGGATATTTTGAAGTTATGGTAACGATACATTCGCCTTTGTTGTTGAAAATGAAGCCGTTATCGGTGTTGTAATTGTCATTTTGCTTGAAAATTTCGAGGTTTTTGAGCGCGTTTTGCGAAAAATGCAGCGGGTCGTTCAAAATCACGTTGCGCACAAAACTGCCCATTGGCGACATCAGCAAATCTTTGTCCGTTTTCAACTGATTTTCAATCACTTGCGGCTGCAAAAGCGAGTCCAACCGCCGATAATCTTCCTCTTCGAGAAAATAGGGAATATTTTGCGTAATAAAATCGGTTACTTCGCTAATTTTCTCATTATCAACCTCATACATTAACTCTTTGATATGCCCGACAGAGTCATTTTGCTGCAAAATTTCGGCAAAACGTGCGGCTGCATCGGATAGTAGTGAGTAGTCGGTAGTGAGTAGTGAGTTTGTCGTGTCTTGATACTCACTACTTGATACTTGATACTCATTACTCGAAAAAGTAACAATAATTTTATTCGCCCCGCCCATTTTCTGATACGCCTCATTAACGCGCTTATTATCAGCATTATTCGGCAAAAAAGACGAAATGTCCTCCACAAACGAAATTCGCGAAGCCGACAACGCAAGCAAGCCGATTATTGCTGCCAAAAGCACCCACATCAATGCTTTGCGGGTTTGAAAAAAGGTGTATATTTTTAGAAAAAATTTGGACATTTATTGTTTCTGTTATTAATTTTTTTTCAAGCAATGCAAATATTCCATTGTGCTGTCGGCTTTGTGATTGCGGTTTTCGGTTTTGTCGGCTTTAAAACGCTGATAATCAATTTCTGCCAAATCGTATTTGCCGTATTTTTGCATCGTTTTTTGCACATTTTCTACCGACATTAAGCCTTCATTATTGTAACTCAAAAAAATGTACTTGAAATTTGCATTTTTTATTAAATTTTCAAATTCTGTTTGCACTGAATTTTGAGAGCAATATTTTGATTTTGAGTAATTTCTCAAACCTGTTTTTCCTTTCGGTACAAATGGTTTGTATTCTGCTATTGTGTTGAGTAAATGATAATTAGCACCGTATTGACGCGCATTGTAAGGCGGGTCAAGATACAAAATATCGCCGCTGATTTTTTTTATCAATTCATTGGAATCTGCGTTATAAACTTTATGGTCGTTATCATTCATTTCAAAAAATGCAGGTTGCAAAACGAGTTCTTTTTGTGCCGATTTTTTCAGATTTTTCAGATATGCGCCATAAACCGAAGCCGTATTTGCCAATTTATCAGCACTTTCGAGCAAACTGCAAAGCAAAAAATAATACAGATTTTCCGAAATTTCATTTTTGTTTTTCCATTCTTCTATTTTTTGGCGAATTGTATCAATTTTTTTGCCGTTATAATCTGAAAAATATTGCCTTTCGCCATTTCCGCCAACGCAATAATTTTTATAAATAAAACCGTTATCAATCAATGGCAAATTATTCAATTCTTCGATATAACTGAGTTTTTGAGGAATTTCTTTGTGATTTTCAATATAATTTTTGTTCAAAACAAAACTGTAATATTCAATGTCGTTTGCAATAATTTGTTTGCACGACTTTTTGAAATTTCGCCCAACAATACCAGTTCCGGCAAAAATATCGCAAAATATTTTGTCCGAAAAATCATCGCCAACAACCGATTTTATCGTTGAAACAATGAATGACGAAAGTTTATGTTTTGAGCCAATGTAGTTCATTTAGTCGTCAAGATATAATTTTTTAAACACATCTTCTACTGTTTCTTTTGTTATCTTTTTTACACTCGTTTTGCGATATTCCACAGGGTCAAATTGATAGCAACCTTTGCAACCCAATTCTTCTGTGTATTCTTCATTGCCTTCATAAAATGGGTAAGGATTTCCTTTTATATTTTTCGCGTTCCAACGCTTGTCGGTTTCTTTGCAACGCTTGCAAATTTGCCGTTTTACATCGTTTGCGGCTTTGCATAACGGTTGAAAATCATCAATTTTTTGTGTTGCAGAATTGGAAATTCTATCATCATTTTTTCTACCGTCTTTGTGGTCAATTTCGATTTTCGTATTTTCAGAGCCGCCATTAACACCAAGCATTACACAATTTTGCGTTTTGTAGAAATCTTTTATATCCTGTCTAATGTTATGATTAAAAGATTGTTGCGTGTTCAAACCATTCAGCCGAACAGCATTAATGGAATTGCCTGCGGTTTGGCTTTTGTCAAACTCAACGATATATTTTTTTGCCAAAGTTGAACTTGCCCGACACCAACTTCCGCCATTGCCGAGTTGAAGTTCTTTATATTCTCCGATAAATTCCGTTGTCGAAACCCAACGACTTACGCCATTATTATTAGGCTGTGCAAGTGTTAAAAATAATTCTGTTTTTGTCATAATTCAAAATTCTTTTTTAAAAACAAATATATATTCGTGTTTGAATAAATAATAATCACTTTTTAATGCTCGATATTTCCAAATTCCACTCGCTCCAATTTTGCCTCTGTTGCCCTCAATATTTTTGACAATCGTACCTTTTAATTTGATTTTAAACTTCTTTTTCAAAGCATACATCGCATAAAAACCGAGCGGAATAACCTCACTTTTTTTGTAAACATCGCCGATTACAACGGCAAAATATCTATTTTTTTCTAAATATTGCAAACCATTTTCCATTGCCTGCGTAAATTTGTCCAAAAATATTTTTAAATCTGAAATATGCGATAAATCTTCTTGTAAATCAGTGAATTTCACAATGTCCAAATATGGCGGGTGCGCTATCAAAAACTGTACTTTTTGATTATTCATCGCCAAATCAAATTTTTCTTTGTCGGTTACATCACACTCATTTATTGCAAAATTTATCTTGTCAAAATCTTGCATTTTTGCATTTACAAAATTAATAATTTCCTTGTTTATATCAAAACCAATAAAATTTCTGTTCAAATTTTCACACTCAAAAAGTGTTGTACCGCTACCCATAAACAAGTCCAAAACCGTGTCATTTTCCTTTGTATATCGGCGAATTAACTGATTTGGAATTTGTGGAATAAAATTGCCGTGATACAAATTTGAGTGTTTGCCGCTCTTATCTCGCTCATTTATAAGCCACAAACTATCAACATTTATATCAAGTTCTTTCCAATTTTGCAAGTCTAAATCATTCATTCTACATTTTTTGTTACAAAGTTATGATTTGTTTTTGAGAAATACAACTTTTTCTCACGTTCCTTTCTTAAAAATTCTCCTCAAAAACATACTTGGATAGCCGTAAACCACCGCCACAAAGCACAAAACAGAATTTAAAACCGAAATTCTGAAAAAATCTTTGCCTGCGCGGAAGTGCGAAAGCCGCTCATTTGCAGGCGGATAATAGACGTTTATCGGTTGCGATACTAACTTGATATTGCGCCACGCACAACGCACCAGCAATTCTAATTCTGTCTCGTAACGCTTTGTAAATAAGCGCATTTTGCCCATTTTGTGCAGCGGATAAACGCGAAAACCTGTCTGCGTGTCGGGCAATTTTTGTCCTGTCTGCACGGCAAACCAAAAATTTGAAAAATTGTTGGCAAAAATATTTCCCTGCGGCATATTTGGATTGTCAAATTTCCGCGCACCAACAATCAACGCATTGGGCTGATTTTCAGATGCTTGCACGAGCGTTGCAATGTCCGTTGCCAAATGCTGACCGTCTGCGTCCATTGTGATTGCGTGCGTAAAACCGAGTGCCAAAGCCCGCGCAAAACCTTGCTGCAAGGCATAACCTTTGCCGCGATTTTTGGCGTAGGAAATTATTTCGATTTTCCGTAGGGGCGCGATTAATCGCGCCCCTACAACACGCAATACCTCCGCAGTTCCGTCAGTCGAGCCGTCATTTACAACAATCAGATTATCAGCGTATTGCAAAACCGATTTGATTACATCGGCAATCAAATTTTCAGAATTATAAACAGGAATTATTATACAAATTTTCATTATTTTTACTGTTTTTTTGCCACGAATACACTAATTTTTACGAATTAAATATTTGTGTTTTATTCGTGCATTCGTGGCAAAGAGTCAAACTAATTTTTGCAAAAACCGTCTCATTTTCTTTAACAATCGCTTTGACTTGCCAAAAATTTTCATTCTTGGTAAATGAAAGCAAAAAATCTACTTCGGGAAATTCCACAGGGCTGAGCGGCGCGGTAAATTTTATACTTTTCAGCATTTTAATCTCAAAATTTTTGCCTTGCACAACGCCGAAAAGTTCCACAATTATCTGAAAAAGAAAAACGCCGGGCGTAATCGGGTTGTTCGGAAAATGCGACTTGTAAATAAAGTTCTCGGCATTTAACGCAACGCGAAACTCGGCTTTTTCGTCCGAAATATCTTGATTTATAATCTTATAAAAATTTTCAAATAATTTCATTCAGTAGTTTATTTTCAAAGCACAAAGTTATTATTTTTTATCGAATTGTGCAATAGAA